>JANXOO010000319.1 GCA_025353525.1 Schlesneria sp.
CCGCCGGGGACGACTGGCCCTTGCATCAACAGTTTCAAAAAACTGTTCGAACCCGATAGGACCAGTGTGGTCCGTTCGTTCAGAATCTGTTTGTACGAGTCGAGCGTTTGCAGCAGCGCCGCGAATTCGGGATCTTTAGAGTGCGCGTCGTTCAGAATGCGGATTGCTGCCGCTTCCCCTTCGGCGCGAATGCGTTCGGCGTCGGCATTCGCTTTGGCCAGCAGTTCGCCCGCCTGCCGATCCGCCTGGCTGCGAATCATGCGGTTTTCAGCAAGCCCGGCACTTCGGTAACGCTCGGCAATTTTCTGCCGCTCGCTCCGCATCCGCTCAAAGACCGCCTGCATATTTCCTGCGGGCAAATTCAATCGGCTAATCCGGACATCGACGATTTCAATTCCAAGACGTTCGCCGAGCGACGTTGTTTCGTCAGGCCGCTGCTCGAGTTCTTTGCGAATCCCGTCAGAAACGCGTGATAACGGGCTTTCTTCGTCCGGCGGTCCCGATTCGGAATTCGCGGCATTCAGAAGTTCCGACAATTCGCTGCGACCGATCTGTTCAGTCATGATCGATTGCAGTCGACTCGCAAGTCTCGATTCGGCAACATCAATGCCGCCAAGCCCCTGAAAGAATTTGACGACGGGGCGATCCATCATCGCTGCCGAACCTCCATCGGCAATCTTCCAGCAGAGATACGCTTCGACGATCACGTTCTTTCGATCCCGAGTGAACGCTTCACGACCGGCCGGTGATAACAGTTGTAACCGTCGATCAAACCGTCGCACAGTCTCGACCGGCCACGGTAATTTGATGTGCAGTCCACGCTGTGCCGGCTGATCGTAGACCGCCGTGATTCGCCCAAATCGCTCGACAAGCACCAGTTCCGTTTCGTCAACGAAGATGCAAATCGACGGCGCGAATATGATCACAAGCGCGACCGCCAACCAGCGCCATTTCTTCGCAGTCCGCAATCCCGTCAATGAAAGCGGATCGACCGAGCCCGTGTCCGATGCCATGCCAATCCCGAAAAGAAGCCGCGTACACCTGAATTCCAATAACTCGATCGACAAAACTGTCAAACCGGGCAATATACGTCGATTCTAGGGGGGTGTGAGAGGCACAAGCAATGACCGACCTCGCGTTTTCTTTCGATCCGCCGATGGAATTAACCGCTGGCGGTGCAAAAAGAGGATTCGTTTGTGAGTCCGTTTTTTGTCTATTCAAGGATGGCCGTTGCTACGCTGGGCATCGGACAGAACGTCGTGTCCCTGTCGTTCCCGTAATCATTGGTAGCAGCGTGGTCGGAAAAAGACGAAAATGCTGTGTCCGCGTGCTCTGTGTCCTCATGTTCTCCCTTCGCCACGTCAATTCTCCGCAGCACCCAATGATGCGGCAAGCATTCTCGCGCACCCGTCAGCCCGTTCGGCAACCAGTTCCGCACCTCTATGCGTTCGATCCGTGCAAATTGACGTACTCCGCAGGAAATGATCGGCATGCTTCCGATTCCCTGCGTCCATACCTCGTGATAGACTTGAGGATGCTGAAAACATTAGTGACATGTCCCAGTTGTACGAATTGATCAATTCGGGACCGCTTTTGAAAGACCAATTTAATGAATCGCAATCGAAAAATCTTTATAATTTTTTTGGCTTTGATTTCGGTTGGCGCTGCAAATGTCACAGTGAAAACGCTTTTATCTGACGAGGATTCAAAGGCCGGAGCGGATCTTCGCTCGTGGGTTGATTTTTACACGAAAGTCGCGTCGAGCCACGATTTCAGGACACAGGATCGTCCCGACGAATCGCTCAAGCTGGAAGTGAAGCCCGTTCAGCAATACGCCCATCCGTCTGGACTGAGGGGGACCCACGGCGCGTTTTACGTTTGGACGCGCGAGGGTCGCCCTGAAGTCGTTGGATCAATCTGGTCCTACGAAGCGGATGCCGATCACCGAACCATCGTGCATGAATTTGATTCTCTGTCCCTCTCTCCGTTGATGGAGATGCGGATCGCAAAAGGTGTCTGGTCGCAGAAACGAGTGATCGAGCCTCAGTTGATTCCGAATGCGCCACCACCCGGTGAGACAGTTCGCTCACGGGCGACGCAGATCAAAGATCTTGCGCAGCGATTCGATGGTTACAGCATGACAAACGAGACTGAAATCAAACTTCGCATGCTACCCCGTCCGCTGTATCAATTCCAGGCTCAGAATGCGAAGTCTGACGACTGCGCCCTGTTTTGCTTCTTCGCTGATTGGGATCCCGAGATCGTGCTCTTGATCGAGTCACGCGAAACCCGGCTTGGACCTCGTTGGCACTACAGCGCCGCACGTTTCAATATCTGCCCGATGTGGCTGGACTACGAGGAAAAACGCGTCTGGAATGTTGAGAAGGAACCGAACACCGCCTTGACGTTCGGCGATCCGGAGGGGCCATTCTTCGCAGTTCACGATGTCGCGTCCCAGCCTGCGAACTCGAAGAAAAGTGCGAATTCACCAAAAGAGAAGTGACCCTTTGAATTCAGGAATCGCAACTTGCCAAACTCGTCTCAACGTGCCACCAAAACTGATGTTTACGACTTGCGATACGATCGACAGATCGGCGGCCGCCCGCGGATGGGCAACGGGGACATTTGTCCCTGTTGCCCCACTGGAAAATTCTCCAGAGTGGTTGCCCGACTTCTCCCCAAAATTCAGCACAGATGTCTTGTGCTCAATTGTCAGCGGGCGCTC
Organism: Schlesneria sp.; assembly: GCA_025353525.1. Taxonomy (GTDB): domain Bacteria; phylum Planctomycetota; class Planctomycetia; order Planctomycetales; family Planctomycetaceae; genus Schlesneria. Next base: position 2,726 of record JANXOO010000319.1, read on the forward strand.
AAAACCAGCCACGAGGGGCGCTTTAAAACCGGCCATTTTTTGAAGGGCGAATCGCGTTGTAGAGATTCATTATCACTTTTTCTGTTAATGGAGACCGACGATGGCGAATCGACTCAAGATGGCGGATATTCAGGCGATTCAACAGTTGCATTCTGCAGGCTTGTCACAACGTGAGATCGCTCGGCGCCTGAACGTCGATCGCGGCTCGGTGTCAAATGTTCTGCAATCTTTACGGGCGGCCCCAAAAACGGCCAATGCGCCCACCGGGTCGGAGGGCTCAAAACCAGCCACTTTGGGGGTGTTGCCGGGTCTTGATTGTTTTGGCGATGAAATCCTCGGCGAGTCCGCCTCTGGCACCGAGGCCGAGGCGACTTCAAAACCAGCCAATGCGCCCACCGGGTCCGATCTGGGAATCTGCGTCACAACCGCTACAACCGGCCCGGCGGAAGCCGGTCCAGGAACTCCTGCTCTGCCGGGTCGTCCAAGTGCATGCGAGCCGTTTCGAGCGGTGATTCTGGCCAAGCTTCAGGCCAACCTGAGCGCCCAGCGGATCTATCAGGATCTGGTTGTCGAGCAGCAGTATGCGGGGAGCTACTACAGCATCCGACGCTTCGTCCAGCACCTGAGCGCGAAGGTCGGATTGCCGATGCGTCGCATGGAATGTGCGCCGGGATTCGAAGCCCAGGTCGATTATGGGACGGGGGCTTCCGTGATCACGACGGAGGGACGACGACGCAAGACGCACGTATTTCGCATCATCCTGAGTCACAGCCGCAAAGGTTACAGCGAAGCCTGCTTTCGGCAGACGACGGAAGAGTTTCTCCGTTGTCTGGAGAATTCGTTTTGGGCGTTTGGAGGCGTTCCGCAGACGATCGTGATCGACAATTTGAAAGCGGGAGTGATTCATCCCGACTGGTATGATCCCGAGTTGAATCCGAAGTTGCGCGACTTCTGTACGCACTACGGGACGGTGATTCTGCCGACGAAGTCGTATACGCCACGCCACAAGGGGAAGATCGAGCGAGGGGTCGGTTACGTCAAGGGAAACGCGTTGCGAGCGAGACAGTTCGCCAGCCTGCACGAACAGAACGAACACCTGGCTCACTGGGAGCGAACGATTGCCGTCACGCGCATTCAAGGCACGACGCGGCGTCACGTCGGGCAGGCATTTCTGGAGATCGAGCGTCCGGCGTTGCTCCCGCGACCGAGCGAGCGATTTCCGCTGTTTGAAGAGGCTCAGCGAAAAGTCCACCGCGATGGGCACGTCGAGGTAAAGCAGTCGTACTACTCCGTTCCGCCGGAGTATCTCGGCAGGACCGTCTGGGCTCGCTGGGACACGCGGCTGGTGCGGATCTTCAACGAGAAGATGACTCAGATTGCGATTCACGTCCGCCACGAACCGGGGCGTTTCAGCACGCAGAAGAAACATCTGGCTCCCCAGAAGATCAACAGCATCGAGAGGGGCGCCCATTGGCTGTTGGGCAAGATAGCGTTGATCGGTCCGCAGAGTATCGCCTGGGCTCAAGCCATGCTCTCCATTCGCGGCATCGAAGGGACTCGGGTGCTGCAAGGTCTCCTCGCTCTGACCAAACGCCGTTCCGGTGATGCGGTGGAACGGGCGTGTCAAACGGCCCTCGCCAGCGGCGAATTCCGGCTCAAGACGATTCGCCTGTTAGCTGCTCGACCGTCAGACAAGGTCCAGGCGGAACTCCCGTTTCTCGACGAGCACCCGCTGATTCGACCGCTGGAGACCTATGCCCGCATGGTGGCGGACGTGCTCGCGCGGAAGCCGGAGTCACCCGAGCCCGGCGGTGCAGCGGCAAGCGATCGCGAGTTGCGTTTTGAGAG
>JANXOO010000328.1 GCA_025353525.1 Schlesneria sp.
CATCTACTTGAGTAACGGTGATGGAACGTTTCGCGATGGCAGCGAGTTTTGTGGAATTCGGAAGGACGGAAAAGGGCTTGCCGTACTGATTTGTGATCTCGATCAGGATGGGGATCTCGACATCTATGTCGCCAATGACACCGTGGAAAACTTCCTGTACGAGAACAAGGGAGGCGGAAAATTTTCCGATGTCTCGTTAACGAGCGCTACCGCTGTCAACGACCGTGGTAATCCCGACGGCAGCATGGGGATTGATGTGATTGACTACAACCTCGACGGTCGTTTCGACCTGTGGGTTTCAAATTATGAAAACGAGAATTGTGCACTCTATCAAAACCTGGGCCAACTCTTTTTCCGCCATGTCAGTCAGCAGTCAGGAGTCGCTGCCGTGGGCGGAACGTTCGTCAGTTGGGGGACATGTGGCTTTGATATGGATTGCGACGGAGACGAGGACATTTTCGTTTCAAACGGACACGTCATTCGATTTCCGACGAATTCCCCGTTACGACAAACGCCGTTGATTTTCGAGAATTTGAGCGGCAAACGGTTTATAAATGTTGCACGTGGATCGGGAGACTACATGGCCGATCCTCACATGGGTCGCGGAGCGGCGACCGGAGACTTCGACGGCGACGGAAAGCCGGATCTGGTGATTTCGCATTCCAACGAACCTGCTGCAATCCTGAAAAACGATTCCGCCGCCGGAAATCACTGGTTGCGAATTCATCTGACCGGTGTTCGCAGCCCTCGGGATGCCATTGGTGCCACTGTGCGAATTAAAACGTCATCGGGAACACAAATTAGGCAGTGGCGTGGCGGCGGCAGTTATGCGTCAACGAATTCCAAAGTGATTCATTTCGGCGTTGGAACCACCGCGTTGATTGACCTTGTGGAAATTCATTGGCCTGCTGGCGGTGTCCAGACATTACAATCGATCACCGCTGACCAGACGCTTCAGATCGTCGAGAAATAAGGCGACTGGCTCCGTGGCTTCCTGGCGCCAGTCCCCGTTTTTCACCGATCCAGCGGTTGGTTACTTTTTTCCTGCCAGTGGCCGCATTTAACGACAAAACATGAGTAAGCATCCCCAATTCGGCTGCAGGATCCGAACGTTTGGAAGGGACCTGTCGGCGAAGAGATTCGACAAATGTAGCCCCGGCACGCCGTTATCGGTCCCTCGACACGATCGCCGAATCGCGCATCGTCACCGCAGCATTCGGAGTATACAAACGTAAGTCTCAGTCACACTGGAATTCAAATCCTGGACTCATCGGTCCCTCGGTGTGAGCGTGACGGGGGGCACATCACTTCTCAAGTCAGGCTGAGTAGAGCCAGCAAATCGCGATGAATGGATCGAGTCACGGGGACGCGAGATGCGACTTTCACGAAACAACACGACACCAGCCCATACCTCGCATTATATCTGTGCTGTTTATTCTGCGCCAAAAAGCGAGGTGTCCCCGTTGTTTGCTCGGCAGGAATCGTGATGAGTTCTTCGACGACAGCCAGATGCTCGTAGCGGCGACGCTGAGGAGCCTTCTGTCCCGGCTGCCGCCCGCGTTTCCGAACTGGCTGCGGCGAGGCGCCTTCCTCACCGGGCAACGTGTTCGAACGATCCGTGGA
>JANXOO010000421.1 GCA_025353525.1 Schlesneria sp.
GCGGCAGCGATTGCCATGTCCGGCAGCGGACGCCGAATTGCAACGGGCGGCGATAACAGGTCGGCTCAAATCCTGGATTCCACGACATTTCGGCAATTGAAGCAGTTTCCGAACCACGTCGCAGAAGTCAGTTCCGTCGCCTTTTCGCCCGATGAATCGCTTCTCGCCACGGGCGACCTCAACGGTCACGTTCGGCTGTGGAATATTGAATCGGGCGAGTTGACTGCAAAGTTCGAAGGACATTCGCGAAAGATTTCCGCGATCGCGTTCCTTGATGGCGGATCGCGTCTGGTGACCGCGAGTGGTGACAATACGGTTGGACAATGGGAGATCGCGACGGGGAAGGAATTGGCGCCGCTGGTGCTCAAGCATCCGGATGCGGTCCTGACGATGCAGGTGGTTCCCGGCACAGAATTGCTGGTGACCAGTTGTGGCGACCGCATTTTGCGACTTTGGAACGCAGCAAATGGAACGCTGATGCAGTCGGGCGAACCATTCGCTGGCGAAATTCATTCGATCTCGATTTCGGCAGATGGCCAGCGACTGATCGCTGCGAATTCGGAAAGTCGCACCGTTCATCTCGTCGACGTTGCTGCAAACCGCGAAGTGTTGTTACCACGTCCGGACGGGACACTCGGACCGATGCTCGACCTGAAGCGACGCGGAGGAAACTTGTGGTCCGTCGCGTTCCATCCGGCGAGTGATGATGTCCTGACGGTTGGCGGCAGCGACGCGCGACTGTGGGATATGAAAGCCGGTCGTCTACGGATGAGTTTTTCGCAACACGGGACCGTCGCAGCAGCCGGATTTTCTCCGGATGGAACCCGGATCGCGACTGGTAGTTGGGACAATTCGGCCAAGATCTGGGATGCAGAAACCGGACATGTGATCCGGAAACTCGAAGGAGGCCACACCGGATTTGTGAATTCGACAGTCTTCTCGTCTGACGGAAGCCAATTGCTCACGTCCAGCGATGACGGGACTGCCAGGATCTGGAATATCGAAACAGGTCAAGTGATTCAAACGTTGACCGGTCACACGGATCGCGTCCGTTCGGCGACATTTTCGCCAGATGGCACCATGATTGTCACTGCCTCGAACGACAAGACCGCCCGGTTATGGCGGGTCAAGGACGGAGAATTTCTGCGAGAATTCCGTGGCCACAAGTGGGGAGTCGTTTCGGCGGAATTCGTTCCGGACGGAAAGCGGTTGGTCACCGGCAGCGAAGATAACTCCGCTCGCATCTGGAACCTCGAAACAGCCGAAGAACTTCATTCGATGGTCGGACATACCGCCAGCATCACCTCGGTCGCGGTCTCTCCTGATGGTCTCCGGATTGTGACCGGCAGCCAGGATCATTCGGCCAAGCTGTGGGACGCCACGACAGGTGTCGAAATTCTGACATTGTTACGTCACACGGAAGATGTCACGTCAGTTTCATTCTCACCGGACGGAAGGCAGATCCTGTCTGGCAGCCGGGACGGTACTGCAGTCATCTGGTTGTCGAAAAACTGGATTGATAAACCGGGGATTGCGTTCGATCTGCACGATTAACGTCGCGAGACTTCCATGGTCAGGTGTTTATCCAATGAGCTCCGTTAAACTTGCTGGTGCCAATCCCGTTTCTGGTGAAGCGGAGAATCACGTCCCGTCGCGGAACTCTTCAACATCGCAATCAGTCATTGCGTTCGCGGGATCAGTGGCGGGTGAAATGAAAGAGCTGTCTGCAGAGATGAGGTTTCGCTGGTGTCCTGCAGGGCAGTACACGATGGGTACGCCCGGCGCCACCGATTCCGAATCGCCCGTCAATGTGGTATTGAGCCGTGGTTTCTGGCAGGGAGAAACAGTGGTGACTCAACGGCTTTGGCAGTCGTTGATTGGAATGCGTCCATGGCAAGACAAACCGAAGGTCAGTCACCACGAGGATTCGCCGGCGACTTACATCAGCTACCACGACGCGGTCCGATACTGTGAGGCTTTGACATCCGTAGAACGTAACGCGGGTCGCTTGCCCGCAGGCTGGGTTTGTGTCCTGCCAACGGAAGCACAGTGGGAATACGCATGTCGCGCCGGGACATCGACAAAATTCTCATTCGGCGATTCGGAAAGCCGACTCGATGAATTCGGCTGGTACGCTCGACGAAGTTGGCTGGACAGATTCGGACGAATTCTGAACGCGGGCAGAACGTCGTCCGGGAAATACGCACATCGTGTCGGATTGAAAAAACCGAACGACTGGGGCATCAGGGACATGCACGGGAATGTCTGGGAATGGTGTTCCGACTGGTATTGCGATACGCTTCCCGGCGGCTGCGACCCCGTTGGGCCGCAGTCAGGCGAACGCCGGGTGAACCGGGGCGGCAGTTGGAGCGGACTGGCCGAATATTGCCGGGCGGCGGACCGAGGCAGCTGCTCACCCGACGGCAGCACCAGTGACCTGGGCTTCCGGATCGCCATTGTGGAATCGACGGCGTTGTAACGTTCCTCTATGGAATGCTACATCACGTCGACGGGAGCGTATCTGCCGGGTGCTCCGGTCGACAATGAACGGATTTGTAACTTTCCCGGTTCACTGGATGGCGAAGCAGAGGTTGCTCAAAGCGTTCTTGCCACAAAACGGCATCCTGAATCGCCATTATGCGCAGGACGAGCAACAGCGAGCGATACACGATATATCAACGCGTATGTAAACGAGGTCTTCGCTCGCGAGAAGTTGCGGTGGGATTTCATTCTGCTGCGTCCGCTGATTATCTTCAGCTATTTCTTCCTGCGAACGATCAGCTTTCCGCTCAAGTATGTTTTTCACCGTTTTCCGCTTGGCTTTGAAGCCTATGCGATCGACTGGTGGATGACGTGGGGCTTAAAATATCTTGCGACTCATGACGCTGCCGAACTGATGATGCGGCATGTTCAGATCGAACCGTTGCTCTATCGGCACATTCTTGGCCCGCATGATGCGAATCCGGCCGAAGCATCACGACGACTGAACGGAATTGACGGCAATTTCAGTGTCGAGTCGATCAATGTTGCCCTGAACAATCGGCTCACCGTCGGTCACGAACTTCTTTCATACGAGGTTGTCGACCGGTTTGATCGTGAGCATTTTCTGGCTAACCTCGCGACGATCCGCACGGCGAAACCCGACGACCACGCATTGCTCAGCAAAGCGATTCTGGATGAGAACTATGAACCGACCGCCTGTCGGGAATAGTGCCGCTTCCTGAACGGTTTCACCGTCGTCCGGCAAATCGTATGGCTAGCAAAATGAGTGCAAGAAATACCACAGGTTTACCGCGCGACTTTGCCGGATGTTGATTCGAGCGACGCTTGCGACAGTTTGCGGCCCCCGACTGCTGACCGGGCCTGTGGCCCGCCGTGCCGCATCGGAGGAGGCAGCTTTTTCGTCGGCACAAACTTCTTCAATGACGGCGACTCGTCGGCTGCGGGCAACTCCGAAGGCACGTCCGGACGAGGTTCGGCAGGAATCGTTACCGGCAATTCCAAGGACGTTTCGCGGCCAAAATCACGGGGAGTATCGCCAGGCAATTCCGGTGGCAACAGGATCGACGGCCGTTCTTCGGCGTCCGACCCGTCATTCGATCGTCGAATGTCGTATGCCGGTGGTTCGGCCTCGTGCAGGGCGTCGAGCTTTTGCGGCGGTCGAACGGCGTTTGATGGTTCAAGCCCGATGGCAGGATTGGCCTTCATCACAGGCGGTTTCGAAGCGGTACCCGATGCAATAGCAGCAGCCGGCGCGGACACAGATCCCGCTCGCGAATCGGGGATTCGTAGTGACATACCTTGTCTGACATCGTTGGCGTCCTTGAGCTGGTCCTGATTCGCTGCGAAAATCTCGTGGAATCGGCCAGAGTTCCCGAGATATTTCGCAGCGATCGATGACAGCGTGTCTCCCTTTTGAACGATATGTGTTCTGCTGTCCGAAGCAGAACCGATTGAGCTTTGAGATAGGTGTGCTGCATTCCGGCCCTCGTCGACGCGTTCGTTCTGCTGCGGACGACTTTGGACGAGCGCATTGTCGGTAGGAACAGGGATCGGAGCCAGTTCCTGGATGTCATTCTCGGATTCAATGAGTCGAGCGCGAGTCGTACGGCCCCGGCCGGAACCGGCCTGATGATCTTCGGACGGTTCTGCAGGACTCCAGAATGATGCCCCTTTCTCGTCGCGGGCGGAATTTTGTCCGGAGGAATCGGATCGCGTTCGTGATCGATCTGCTGCTTCGACCGCCTCAACGCCCTTCAAATAGGGGCGGTTCGATCTCTCGGCAATTCGGTCGTCGAGTTGTTCGGCGTGGTGGAGTCGAGGAACGTTCGTGATTTCTCGCGTTTCATTGCGAAAGAAGAACGCCGCACAGGCTCCCACAAGCAGCACGCCGAATGCCAAGCCGATTCGTTGATCCTGGTGCATACCAAACTCCCGACAATGATCCTTCTTCAAGACAAGGATGGATCATGCCGGGCATTCGTGCGTCAAGAACTTGTTGAAAAACGTCGACGTGCGTCAATCGGCCGGATTTTGTGATCGGTATACCGATCGCAACGAAGAGTCCGAAGAAGCGGGCTGCGAAATATACGCGGCACTCGTCCGGAAATAAGGCGCAAGTTGAAAGTCGGTTAAAAAAATCAGGCCGTCATCCCGTTCGACATTGAGCCCTTCAGTCGACCGAAAGCGGAAGAGCTACCGGCTGAACAACGAGACCTGGCTCGTGATCTCCCTGGTGCCGGTCCCGCCGGAAAGTGATCGTTATTTCATTTCCTGTCGTTCGAATTGGAATCGAACCCCAAAAAGGAAATTCTGATTTCCGGTATCGCGTTTAATCCGCTCTCACTTCTCTGCGGCCTCTGCGGTTAAAAATCTTTTGATCAGATACAATTTAACCTCAGGGGACGCAGAGCGCACAGTAACAAAAATCGGCGTCGTCCTTTTCAAAACGTTCCCGTGAAAAGATCGATTCATGTCGTGCGACTCATCGTCAGAATCCCCGAAAATCTCAGGATACTTTGGCCGGTGCCTGACTGGGAACCTGAAAAACGTTGCGCGGGGCCAGAGCGTCTGCCGGAGCGGTCCGATCTGGAAGTTCCGATTCTTGTGGAAGCGTCATGCGTTCAGGAGACAGAAGGCGTCTGGATTCGTCGAGTAAAAATTCGACGTTCATGAACGGTTCTGCTCCACTGTCATGCCAGCGAATCATGCCCTGTCCATCGATCAGAATTGTGGCATGGATTGGTAGCAATTCGAAATCGTCATAGGCCAGATATCGTTTGAAAACGTCCAGCGTCGCATCCGAAACGAGCTTAAATGGAAATGACGCTTCTGAGGAATAAAGTTCTTGCGACTTCTTCAATTTTCCGACTCCGTCAGTACTGATCGCCACTAACGAGATTCCGGCGTCGGCGAAATCCCGCTGCTTTGGGGCGAATGCCTGCAATTGACGAGCACAATGCAGACAGCCCTCACCCAGGTAGAACAGCAGTACCACCGGGCGACCACGGTATTCGGCGAGTTGATGCGGATGTCCGTCACCATCCGGCAATGACCATTCAGGCGCTGTCACGGGTTGCCAGGTGAAAGGACCAAGCGTCGTCAATTCCGGCAATTCGGCAGCGTTGTTCGCCACCGGTTTCGGCTTTCGCCAGTTTTGTCCGTATCCGAAATCATTGGCAACGGGCTGCAAACGGGTAAACACCGGCAGATCCTGATCGATCGACCCCGAGATATCTCGCAAGTTTTCAAACGACAGACGTGCTTCGTCTTTTTTCTCGAGTCGCCACAGCAGGTGCACGAGAGCTGCGAGCGGTTGTACCTGGTTCTTGCTGCGACCGACCCATTCGCGGAGTCGCTTCAGCGCATCGTCGGGTTTCCCGGAAAGGACTTCGACATCTGCCAGAAACGATTCGTCAACATCGTTGGCCTTGTTCAATCGGTCGAGTGCCTCGGCGGGCTTACTCTCGACCAGCAGGACATACCCCTGAAGTTCATCGACCGCCCGCTCAAGGACTCGTATTCGTTCCGCCGTTGGTTGCATTGCCTGCGTACGTTTCGCTTCGACGGCCTTTGTGTCGTTTCCTTCAAATCGGGCTTTGGCGACAGCATCGTCGACCGCGATCTCGGATTCGTACTTCAATCG
>JANXOO010000443.1 GCA_025353525.1 Schlesneria sp.
GTCGAAGTCATCGGAACAGCCATTGATCCGCGAGCTCCGAATGGAAGTACTCCGTCATCGCTCGCACTGTCGTCGGACGAGAAGATGTTGTTCATCGCCAACTCTAACACGAACAACCTCGCCGTCATCAACGTCACCGAAATTGGTGCAAGCACCCCGTTGGGATTTATTCCGACTGGCTGGTATCCGACATCCGTTCGCGTGTCCAGGGATGACAAGACTGTGTACGTCACTAACGGTAAAGGTCAGTCTTCAAAAGCGAACCGCGACGGCCCCAATCCGCTCGTCGCCACTGATCGGACGCGCGAATATATTGGTGGACTGCTTCAGGGAACTTTGTCGATCATTCCGATGCCCGATCCTCAGAAGATGGCCGCCTATTCGAAGACCGTTTACGAATGCAGTCCGCTGAAACGCGATGATCCAACGGCGGTTGTCGGTCCCGCTGCCGCTCCGGGAAATCCGATTCCTGCAAAGGTGGGCGATCCGTCACCGATCACGCATTGTGTCTACATCATCAAGGAAAACCGCACATACGATCAGGTTCTCGGCGACCTTCCGGAAGGAAATGGCGAACCGGGTCTGTGCCTGTTCCCGGAATCGGTCACGCCGAATCATCACGCTTTGGCCAGAGAATTTGTGCTGCTGGACAACTTTTACGTTGACGGCGAAGTCAGTGCCGACGGGCACGAATGGACGATGGGCGCGTACGCCAGTGACTACGTCGAACGAACCTGGCCACTCAGTTATCGCGGTGATCGCCGGGTTCCGTATCCGTCGGAAGGAGCTCTTGAGATTTCGAAGCCGTCGGTCGGGTACCTGTGGGACAGAGCGGCAGAAAAGGGAGTCACCTATCGCAGTTACGGCGAGTTCGTACAAAACGGATCGACTGCGGGCGATGCCGGAACAACAAAAATCAAGGCACTCGAAGGCCATTTCGATCCGATGTATCGCAGTTACGATCTGGATTATCCGGATGTTCAGCGTGCCGAACGATTCCTGACGGAACTTGCCGAATTTGAAAAGAAGGGTGAACTCCCCAGGCTGATCGTCATGCGACTTCCCAACGACCACACGTCGGGAACCAGGGCCGGAAGTCCAACCCCGACGGCCTATGTCGCCGACAACGATTTGGCGGTCGGTCAAGTCATTGAAGGGCTAACGAAGAGCCGTTTCTGGAAATCGATGGCGATCTTTATCGTCGAAGACGATGCACAGAATGGTTCTGACCATGTCGACGCACATCGAACGATCGCCTACGCCATCAGCCCCTACATCAAGCGGCACAGCGTTGATTCGACGATGTACAGCACGTCATCAATGCTCAGAACGATCGAACTTTGCCTGGGGCTGGAGCCGATGAGCCAGTTC
>JANXOO010000491.1 GCA_025353525.1 Schlesneria sp.
CGACGCCGGAACCTATGGAGCTTTCGCTCGAGTTCTCGAATCGTTCGTCGATTGAACAGAATAACTGGAACCCGTGTGGTCAAAGTATTCAACCGTCCTCGGAAGTCTTCAAAAAACGACTTTTCAAATAGCAAAGTGGCTTGCTGCTGATCGCGATTGATCCACCCGGCGATAGTAAGGCGAGCGGCAGAAATGTTTTTCCCGGAGTCCCCGACTGGCCGGGGTCGATCCCCTTTTTCGTCTTCGACAAAAGGGGTTTGACCCCCTCCCGCTGGACTTTCATTTGGTAATTGATTTTCGGCTGCTCTCATAATCGTTGATCGGTCGCTTTTGACCTGCCCGGCGCGCAACTTGTCTTCCGGCAAGATCTGCCGTTCCGGCAATCTGCTGATCGCGTTGTAACGATGATCGCGAAAAATCCGGGGACTTCCTGCATGGGTCACGGCGAAACTGCAAATTTGCACCGCGTGGAATTCGATGATCTGTGACACCGACTTTCAGGTGACTTCGATGCAATCGTTTTGAAGACCGGATGGGCGCGTCGCAAAAACATGTCCCGATTCGTTCGCGCAGTTCTCCGAAAGGAATTCGGAGACAGCTCGCCACGGCGAGAATCGCAATTCAATACTGAGAGCGACAGGCAGGATGCTGTCGTATGGAACGCGGTGAATCATGGACGAGACGACAAAACAATTACGAAAACTGTGGCGCAAGCGATTCTTTCGTCCGATGACTCAGGCAATCTGCGTTGCCGCAACCTCGTTCGCTCTTTCATACCCGATCGGCCCGTTACTGGCTGCCGATATCCATGTGAATCGGGTCTTCGATTCCGGAGCCGGATCGCTGCGACAGGAATTGTCGGGGCAGATGGCTGGCGACAGGCTTGCGTTCGATCCAATTCTGAACGGGACGACGCTGGTCAACGGCCGACCTATCGTCGTTAGCCAGTCAACGACATTTCTCGATCAGAACACAATTTCGCTGACAGACAATCATGCGTTCCAGCTGGCGGCACCGTTGACCGTTGACTGGGCCGGATCGCTGATGCTCAACGGTATCCTGTCGGACGGTACATCGGCCGGAAGCCTCTTCAAAACAGGGCTCGGATCACTGACCCTCTCGGGAACCAATACATACACGGGCGGAACGACAATCGGCGGTGGAACGATCTTCGTCTTGAACAGCAACGCTCTGGGCACGGGGGCACTGACCGTGACGAACCTGGTGAGTAATCCGATACTCGATCTCGCGAATGGAGTGAAACTGGCCAACGATGTGTTGCTTCAATCGAATCTGATCTTGAACACGGGAACCGGTACAACAACCGAACTGGGCGGTACCATCAGCGACAGCGGTGGCACATTTGGAATCAACAAAACAGGGACTGGCACCCTGATTTTGAGTGGCGAGAATTCATTCACTGGCGGAGTTTACGTCACGAATGACAGTACGATCCGGGTTCTCAACAGTTCCGGTTTGGGTACGGGAACCGTCACCGTCGCAGGCGCTTTGACGCTGGATATCGCGAGCGGCCTGAACGTCGCCAATCACTTTTCGCTCGGCAACACTTTCGTCGCTAACGTGAATTCCGGAACGTCAACTCTCAGTGGCCTGATCGATGAAATTGCTCTCGGCAGCGGCAGTCTGATGAAGACTGGTGCAGGAACACTGATCCTTGGCGGGACCACAGCCTACACGGGTGGCACAACCGTCAGCCAGGGGATATTGCAGAGCGATTCAATCAGCCTGACGGGTAACGTTCACAACAACGGGACGGTGATTTTCAATCAAACGGTCGACGGGACCTACGCGGGCAATATCGACGGAACGGGGAATCTGATCAAAACGGGGATCGGGACCCTGATCTTCGCGGGCTCGCACAGCTATCTGGGTCCGACGACGTTGAATACGGGCGAATTGCAAGTGCAGGGAACGATGACGAGCGACATCATCGTGTCCAGCACCGACGCGGCATTGACGGGAACCGGAACCACGGGCGGCGTCACCAACAACGGCTTCGTGCAGCCTGGCAATGCCGGCATTGGCATATTGCATGTCAACGGGGACTTCACTCAACAATCGGGTGGAACGACAGAAATCAAATTCGTCAATTCGGGCAACACGCCAGGCACCAACAACGACAATATCAATGTGACGGGTCAGGCGAAACTCGATGGCATGTTGAAAGTCTTCGCAGTAGGAGGTGGCACGTTCACCGCTGGAACGCAATATACGATCCTGAACGCGACGGGAGGCGTGACGGGCAAATACTTCGAAGCGTCGAGTAATCTGTCGATGTTCGGAGTCGATGTCACGTACGGCCCGAACGATGTCACATTTCAACTCCACCAGACAACCAGTCTGCACGCAGCAGCGACGACATCGAACCAGGCCAGCATCGGAACGGCGCTCGACAATCTCGCCCTCTCGTCGTCGGGGGGGCTGTTCGCAATGATCAATACACTCGGCATCCAGCCTGTGGCACAACAGCAGCAGTCGATGAATCAACTCAGTGGCTCGGTCTACGGTGACACACAAACAATCGGATTGCAGGTCGGCGATCAACTCCAGCAGCGGATCACGAGCCGGCTGGTCAACAACGGGCAATTCCTTGCGGGCCAATCGAACGAGGACTCCGATTTGCGAGGCCAGTCTCCCATGATCGGTTCGACAAAGGGCTGGGTTCAGGGCTACGGAATGAGTGGCAGCCTGCGCGGCGACGGCAATGCCGCAGGTGTTAACTATAATCAGGGCGGTGCCTTGTACGGCATGGACTGGGGCAACGACGATTCCGGGTTGATTGGTGTGATGGGTGGAAACTCGTACGTGGGATTCCGCGAAGGGTTCGGTGGCAGCGGACAATCGACTTCGTATCAGGTCGGTGTCTATGCATTGCGGCACAATGAACTGGCATATCTGTTGGGCTCGACGAACTATGGATATGACACATTTGGGGTCAATCGCGGCGTGACGGTGGGAGGATTTAATCAATCGCTCCACGGCAATTACAACGGTCACCAACTCGGTGCCAACGTCGAAACCGGACTGAAACTGGCAGCAGGGGGATTGCATTTGCAGCCGCTCGTTGGCTTGCAGTACCTGTATCTTGCTCAACAAGGTTTCAACGAAACGGGTGGGCCTGCCGCGTTGAATGTTGCGGCCAATCAGGCCAATTCGCTGCGTACGAATATCGGAGGACGGATTGCCATCGACCAGATCACGACTTCGTCAGGAGCGGTCTGGACTCCTTACGTACAGGCTCGCCTGATTTCAGAATTGCTGAATAACGACCGGATCATCAATGCCTCGTTCAACGGGGCTCCTGCTGGTGGAACATTTACGTCGAGCGGTAGCCATCCTGGGTCGAACTATGGCCTCGTCGGTACAGGGATGCAGTTGCGGCTAAACTATAACTGGTCGCTGTACGGCAACGTCGACCTGGTGTTCGGCGGTCGCATTCAAACGCAAACCGGTTCAGGTGGAATCGTTTATTCGTGGTAGACCTCGTATCCTGATCGAACCCCGTGCGATGATGTCTGCAGTTTGTAATAGGCGGTCGACCGGAAGCGGGCCCATACTGCCGACTACCTGATCGGTGCACCGACGCCATTTCCTTCGCGTTGCAAGAGTTTTTGGCGTGTCGGTTCGATCGTCACAATGACCGACTTGAATGCTGGTGTTCTCGATCTCGGATCCGACGTACGCGGCACCAGGATGTTGCACTCGGGGTAATACATCGCTGCATTGCCGGGCCTTATCTTCGGGAACGAAGTCGCGGCGATGTTTGTCATCTCGCCTGTACTGCTCCGAACGGTGGTCGCCTGCCCTGGCTGCAAACCGAAGCGTTCGAGATCATCGGGATGCAGTAAAATGACGAACCGGCCTTCGACCCCCCGGTAGAGATCATAGTCTTCATAGACGACGGTATTGAACTGGCCTTCGCTGCGGATTGTCATTAGCCGCAACTCGTTCGGACCGCCTGCCAACCGGGGAAGTTCGTGAACGCGCAATTGAGCCTTGCCGTTGGGAGTCGGGAAATGAGGTGTATGAAACGTGCGTCCGTCGAGTTGAAACTCCTGTTTCGTTTCGCCGAACTGAGCAATCTTGTCGAAGCCGGGAATCACTTTCGCAATCGCTTCCCGAATGCGATTGGTGTTTTTCATCGATTCCCAATCGATCGGTCCACCGTTGCCGAGCACTCCGCTCGCGATGGTCGCGATCACTTCGATTTCACTCTTCGGCCCCACATGCCGTGCCGAACCGCCATCGCTGAGCCGGATGTAATTGAACATCGATTCCTGCGTCGTCGATTGCGGCTCTTCGTCGCGGGCGAGAACCGGCAATATGATGGTCTCTTTGGCAAGACCATGCGCGTGACCGGTATTAAGTGTCGTATTCAGGCTGACGAGCAATTCCAGTTCACCGAGCGCCCGTTTGGCAAATGTTGAGTCGGGGTTTGAACCGTACAGATTGCCACCAAGACAGAATCCGAATTTCAGCTCACGTCGATCGGCCGCCTCTATACAGGCGAGTGTATCGAGTCCTTCGGTCACAGGAAGTTGAAGTCCGAAGTGTGATTGCAACCGGTCGAAAATCGCCTCTTTCAATTTCGGAGTGACTCCCATTGAGCCGATCCCCTGGACGTTGGAATGCCCCCGAATCGGCAACAATCCCGCATTCGGCCGACCTGCCATTCCCCGCAGCAGCGCAAGATTGGCGATCGCCTCGACGTTTTCGACGCCGTACGTGTGATGAGTGATCCCCATCGTCCATGTGAAGACAACATTTTCGGCGGCTGCATACCGGGTTGCGATCGCCTGAATCGCTGCGACGTCAACGCCTGACTTGCGATAGATATCGTCCCAGTCGTGGCGAGCCAATTGAGCCTTCAGTGCGGGCCAATGGTCGCAATGTTTCTCCAGAAAAGTTTCATCGTGCGCATTCATTTCGACGATTCGCTTTGCCACTCCCGTCAACAGTGCAAGGTCCCCTCCGATATGCGGTTGAACGTAGACCGATGCGATTCGGGAACCAAACATCAAACTGAGCGGATCGCTTGGCACGCTGAAATTGACGAGACCCGTCTCAATGATGGGGTTGATGACGATGACATGCCCCCCTTTTCGACGCATGTTTTTGAGTGTCGACATCAATCGCGGGTGATTACTCGCGGGGTTACCTCCGATGATGAAAATCAGGTCCGCATGCTCGAGATCTTCGAGCACGATCGAAGCCGTACCCGTCCCCATGACGCTGCCCAGTCCCACACCACTCGCCTGGTGGCAGTAGAACGAGCAATTGTTGACGTTGTTTGTTCCGAAGACACGAGCGAAGATTTGCAGCAGGAATCCGGCTTCGTTGGAACTCCGTCCGCTGAAATACCAGAACGTCTCGTTCGGAGTGACAGGAGGAGTTGCCGTCGTCAGTTTTCCGATGATCTTCGCAAATGCATCATCCCACGAGATCGGCTGGTAGTAGTTATCACCCTGCCGATGGATGACAGGGACGGTCAATCGCCCGCTGGTTTCCAGTTCTCGCGGCGTGAACGCCTGCAGTTGAGCGACGGAGTACGTTTTGAAGAAATCGGGTTTGACGGCCCCCTGCATGTCCGCAACCATCGCCTGCAACGATTTCTTGCAGACTTCCGGGAAGACACCGCGTTCGTTTGCCATACCCCCCATTTGCCCACCCATCCCGAGTGCGCAGGTTTTGCAGGCATTTTTCGATCGCATCGCCTTCCACAATTTCCAAAGACCACCCGCTTCGCGCGCCTTGCTAAACGTGTATTTGACGGCAGGCCAGCCACCACCCGTTTGAACTCGTCGCACCATTAAAATATCCCGATAAAGCGAACGGTTTGAAGACCGGCATAATTGTACGGCGAGGACCCGGATGTCTCAATACGCGTGATTCACATCACTCGACCACGCATGTTCATTCCAACGAAACGGCGTCGAAGAGAAAACCTCGAATTGAAAAACAAAGGCGACGAATCAAACAATATTGACGGGGGTCGGAGACAAACGGTTGTCTCATTGGGAAAATACAAAGGGGACATTCTACTTAAACGCTTAAGTAGAATGTCCCCTTTTTTCCATCCCCTCAACAGGCTGGATTCTGTCAGCGTCGCTGCCGCCGAGTTACTCGGGACACCGCAGCTCGCGCCACCGTCGCCTGTACCGGACACTCTGTTCGGCAAGGACCTGCTTGCCACAAAGAGTGACTGGAGTACTTTTGTCGGCATTCATGCGACCGAGTATTTTATGAAGTCGAAAAATATGGCGGCGATCGGTTACCTTGTCGGAGGTCGCGATCCGTTTCTTCAGTCCCTGGTCGGTCTGAAAATCAACAGGTTTGCGGACATGACGGGGGTGACCAATACGATTCTTCGAACCAGTGACGCTGCGCCTCATGCTTATATCGAAACAATGTTTCTCGCGGTTCGTGCGAAAGATCCACAAAATCAGGCTGTCGTGACTCACGGGCTTCGGTCGCCAGGCATCTCGCTGCGTCGCGCCGCCGTTCAATGGGTCGGTGAAGAACACCTCAACACTCTTCGGCCGGAACTCGAAAACGTACTCGCGTCGGAACCAATGACCGCAGATCTGTTCCAGGCCTGTCTGGCATCGCTGTCGCTTCTTGACGGAGTGAAGCCATCCGAGTTTGAGAAGAATCCGCCCGCAGAATATATCCTTGCGATGGTGAGGGATACCGGTCGGACACCGTCACTCAGGGCCACAGCACTGCGAATGTTGTCACCCGCCCAGAAAGAACTGGACGGCAAGCTTCTCGGAGAACTTGTTGCCTCAACTGACACGGAATTGCGTCGCGAAGCGGTTCGGACATTGGGACACTCACCGATCCCCGAACGCGAAGAACTGCTGCGGCCGATTGCAGCCAACGAATCTCTTGATGTCAATTCGAGGGCCGATGCCATCGCGGGATTGTCGGGTCAAGTATCGAGCCCGGAACGAAACAACTCGACCCGGGAATTGTTGATCGCGTTAGCTCTGAACGAAAAGAACATTCAACTGAAGCTGGAAGCCATTCGCTCGTTACGCGGTTCGGCTCCGTCAATCCGGACACCTCGCGACGCAAAGATCGTCGAGTCAATGAAACGACTCGAATCAGGTTTGGCAAAAGAACCGGCAGAATTGCGTTCGTTGTTATCGGAAGCGCTGGAGTTCGCACGCGGCGAGCGGAAACCGGTCAGCGTGTCCCGACAAATGGCCGATTTTGCAGAAACGGATGTCAAGGACGCAACAACAAAGGCGGTGGCGGATAACAGCACCGTCGAATCCGGGCGACGTACGTTTTTTCATACGAACGGATCTGGCTGTTACAAATGCCACGCAATCAGTGGGCGCGGCGGGCAGGTTGGCCCCGACTTGACAGTGATTGCTCGCACGATGAACCGCAAGAAACTCGCGGAATCGATACTCGAACCGAGCAAGGAGATCTCACCTCAGTTTACGTCATGGTCGATCGAAACAACGAACGGAAAAGTCCTCACGGGGATGTTGCTGGGCGAAGAAGTCAACGGAGATCTTCGGCTGGGAAACAACCTCGGCGAAATCTTCTACGTTCCGTTCGAAAAGATCGTATCACGAAGTCCACTCAAAACATCAATCATGCCCGAAAAGCTTCACGAGATGATGATACACTCCGAATTCCTCGATCTGCTCAGTTTTCTGGAAACACTGAAATAGCCCCGGACAGCCCACCGCAAACCATCATAAAAAACGAGAAGCTCAGACGTCAGCCCGTCTTACGTTGGAATCCAGGCTTTAGTCACCAATCATCATCGGAGTCCCCGAGGTCGAATGTCCCGCTATCTGGCTCCTAATAACCGCCGCCTGACCTTTTACCGGAACGTCAACCAACCCGCGATTGGCCCGCAATCGGCGATCAAAGAAAGTAGCCCTGTCGCTCCGTCGACAGGTATGCCGTAGCGCAACCCCGCATGACTGTTGCCGAGCCGGCGACGTTAAAAAAGCAAT
>JANXOO010000592.1 GCA_025353525.1 Schlesneria sp.
GACGTTTCGTTCTGTTCCGCAGGTCATCCTTCCAACTTCTTGCAAATCGGCCTCATTCCGGATGCCCGAGGCTGATCGAATTGCGAGTAAAAGTCGTTCACCGACTTGCAGCCAGTCGCTGCAAGTTCTCGATCGCATCCCGATATTCGGGTTCATCAAAAACGGCACTTCCTGCAACGAAGACCTGGCAACCGGCTTTGGCCGCCGACGCGATCGTGGGACTGGCGATGCCACCATCGATCGATAGCAAAGTTCCCGGTGAGATCTTCGTCTTCAGCGATTGAACTTTTTCAAGAACCTGCGGCATGAACTTTTGACCGCCAAAACCGGGTTCGACGCTCATGACGAGAACCAGATCGCACTCTTCAAGAAAGGGTTCGATGCGGGAGACGGGCGTCACCGGATTGAGTGCCAACCCCGCTTGTCGACCAGCGGCACGAATCCGCTTCAGCAACGGTCCCGGATCGGGAACTGCTTCGATATGAACTGTGATCGCATCACATCCCGCATTGATGTAGTCGTCCAGATATTTCGCCGGATCTCCAATCATCAGGTGTGCATCAAAGAACGCCTTCGTTCTTGTCCGCACGCTCTGAATCACCATGGCTCCGTACGAAAGATTCGGCACGAAATGGCCGTCCATGACATCCCAGTGCAACCACGTCGACCCGGCCGTTTCGAGGCGGCCGATTTCGCCGATCAGGTTGCCGAAATCACACTTCAACATTGACGGGGCAATGATCGGCGGGCGATGCACACTTGCAGAGATTGTCATTCAAATGCCTTTTGATCGGGGTGAGTCATTCAACATTGGGTCGCTGAAACAGGGGGACTGGTTACAGGAAGACCCCCGGCGCGCCGGAGTCCCCCTGTTTCAGCCGGTAGATTTTCCGCGGTCGGACACAGAGGGGCTTTTTTTCGCATCGCAGGAGTATATCCCCGTGAATCCGGCAGTTGAATCGTCTACGATCAATGAAATCGCGGTTTCGTCCGAAGGTCGTCCGTTGGCGCTACGAGTTATCAAACGTTTGTACTCTCTGCCGCGAAGAAAGAAGTCATTCATCGAGTTCACATTTTTTCGCCGCGACACCTTCATCGACCTGATTTTCCGGATGAGTACGTTTGGGCAAAAATTTGATTTCCTGCATTGAGAGAGAAAAAATGGTTCGAAAGTGTCTGTTCGTGCTGCTCGTTTTGGCCAATTGGCCGGGACACGCGAGTGCCGACGATACCGGTGTTCTGCCACCTGCCGCGACTCGTCAAGTCGACTTTTCCCGCGATATTCAATCGATGTTTCAGGAGCATTGCCTGAAATGCCACGGAGCGAACAAGCAACGCGGAGACTTTCGGCTCGACCAGAAAACAATTGCACTTCGAGGGGGCGACAGTTTTGCACCTGCCATTATCCCGGGTCGCAGCTCCGAAAGCCCGCTCGTCCGGTTAGTCGCGGGACTTGTCGAGGGCATGCAGATGCCGCCCGCAGGCGAAGGGAAGCTCTCGAACGATGAAATCGGCTTGCTACGTGCCTGGATCGATCAAGGCGCAATTTGGCCCGATGAGTTGCAACTAAAAGATGACATTTCATCCCATTGGTCGTTTCAACGGCTGTCTCGACCGGTCGTGCCCGTTATTTCCCCGGAGGTCTACGGGTGGGACCGAAATCCGATCGATGCCTTTGTCGCTGCCAGACTGACGGGCACGAATTCTCGAAACGAAACAACTCCCGTCCATAAACTTGTTCCATCCGTCGAAGCAGATCGTGCAACTTTGATTCGCCGGATGACGTATGATCTGCTGGGGCTTCCGACAACGCCCGAGGAATTTGCCGGGTTCCTGGCAGACTCGCGCCCGGACGCTGTCGAACGATTAACCGACCGACTGCTGGCGTCG
>JANXOO010000621.1 GCA_025353525.1 Schlesneria sp.
AACGTTTCCACTTCGATTTTGATTGGCAGCGACTCCGCCGGCTCTCGAACCGGCTGCGCCTTGAGCGCCACCTGACCGAACCAGACCTGCATTTCCAGAAGCGTTAACATGACCAGCGCCCTGCTGTGGGTGAATCTGTCCAGCAACCTTGGGCTGACTGAATGATGGCGAACGAACTGCGTTCGGTACGTGGGCGGTACTCGCGGCTCCAGTGCCTGACGATGCTCGCAAACCAGCCGCTGCTCCACCACCGCTGCCAATGTGAGTTGCTCCACCCCCTCCAACGTGAGCCTGTCCACCTCCTCCGCCGCCACTGGGATGTCCACCGCCACCACCACCGCCACCACCGCGAGCGAGTAAATTAGACGAAAGAAGTGAAGTTGCGAGAGCACAGACGATCAAAGTTTTCCAGAGAGTGCGTTTCATGATATTATTTTCCAGTGCGTGTTGACGTTTCGTTTGCGAATTCGTTTAAAAAGGCGATTTATTCAGATTTCGAAGCAGAACTGTCGTCGGCGATTTCTGGTACTGGGGCGCGGCGAACGATCGTTATCACTTCACTGTCGGGAAGCTCCTCGCCATCGATCTCGTGATCGACGGACTTCCACGTCATTGTGTGTTCGTCGACCAGGGTGTAAATTGTTGTGCTAGATGCCGTCTGACCGTCAGCCGTCACTCCGGATGACTTAAGCACCCAATCTTTCCCGTCGCGATGCCAAAATCCGTCGCTGTAGCCCCCTTCCGAGTCGAAAATCCAGGCCTTCAACTTCCCGGTGACTGGATCCCACCCAATACGCTGTGTGCCGGTCATGGCCTCTTGCCCAGCGACCTTGATTGCAAACTTGCGAATAAGAAAGTTACCGTGATCGACCGCTTCACACGAAAAGATCACCACCGATTCGTTTCCTTCATCCACCCAGTCACCTTGCAGCCAGGCGAGTTTCTGGAGTTGTGCGCGATGTTGTTGGCGAAAATTTTTCGCAGAGTGTTCGCGTACGCTGGCAGTTAGCCAGCGGCCATCGGTTTTGACGTGGACTGCGGTGTATCGGGCGTAAACCGGACTGCCTCCCTCTGCATCGTTACAAATCGTGACTCCATCTTCGACGGCTACTCCGGGACTGATGAAGCGAATCGACTCAATATCCATTTCCATCTGACTGATGGACTCTTCGGCGAACAGTTCTTTCATCGCGGCCTCGATGGCATCGCGTCCCCGATAAACTTCGCCGTGCACGTCGATGAATTCGGCGTCGGTCGTAAAATGAGACGCGACTTTTTTTGCATCCTCGGAGCAGTAGGCTTTGACGTATGTTTCACCTGTCAGAAGAATTGCTTCTTCGTCGGCCGATCGTTTTGCGGCCACAGTTTCTTTTGCTTCCGGCCTTGCTTCGTCTTTTGCGGGAATTTTCGTCTTGGGTTCCCCTTTCCCGACAACAGCACCCACCTCAGGGGCCAGTGCCTCACCCTTCTTCGCACTCGGCGGCACATCTTTTCCGGCCGCTATTTCCAGCCCGAGCGCCGCCGACACGATGGCAGCTCCGCAAAGAAACATTCGCTTTCTCTTCATCTGACTATCCTTTCAGAAACCGCCTTCGAGTCGAATCCCGGCAAACCGAACAACATGTGCTGCAATTATTGCGCCGGAAATAGTGCGATCGGTTGAGCGGGCGTGATTCCCGGCGCCGTGTTTTCGATCGGTGCGGCGAGAGAAACCGGTTTTCGAGACATTTCTATCTTAAGCCTTCGGTGTCGACGGGGTGCCATTTTTCAAATATGTGGTGCTGCCGTCAGCAAACAAAAACACCTGGACCATTGTTCCCGTGGTAAAGGCATGAACGACCGACCCGGTATTTGTTTCAACCTCTGCCGCCGCCTCGTGGACATCACGCCCGGTGATTCGTTTGATTTCTCCCCGTAGCGAACTCGACGAATTTGCGAACAATTGCTGATGAAACTCCTGCACTTGAGCGGCACCGATTGGCTTCGCCGCCAGCATTTTTTCTGCTGGCGACAAGGCATCGTGTAGCGTAATGACAACCGTGTCATCGTTCAGAACGACGGTCACGGCCGATGGTGCATGGCCGGTACTTTGCTGTTGGAAAAACTTCACGGCTTCGCCGATTTGCTGTGCGACGGTGAGCGATGACGTGTCCATCGAATTTTCCTCATCAGACGGTGCTGATCCGTGCTGCTGACATGCAATTGATTTGCATTCGTCAGCCATTGGCCACTTCTTTATTGCGACATTTTTAACGTTTTAAATTGCGAGCAAATCAGGGCACAAAAAAAGCCGACGCGGCAAAATACCCTGGGGTATTTCATCGCGTCGGCTTACTTACTAACGAGGCTCTCGGCGGGTGCCGGGCTACTCGTTATTTAGTCATCCGGAGGCGTCAACATGCGAATCGTCGATTCGAATCTGCATGACCCGGCTGAT
>JANXOO010000630.1 GCA_025353525.1 Schlesneria sp.
GAACTGGCAAGTGAGCGACGTCGGTTACGGAATGTGGGGGATGGCGGGCTGGACCGGTTCGGACCTGGACGAGGTGAATCGGGCTTTGCACCGGGCCGTCGAACTGGGATGCAACTTTTTCGACACCGCCTGGGGTTACGGGGCAGGCAAAAGTGAGGGAATTCTGGGTGATTTGGTGCGGACTTTCCCGGATCGGCAACTTTATACCTGTACGAAGATACCGCCGAAGAATTTCAAATGGCCCAGCCGCCGAGAATTTTCACTCGATGATTGTTTTCCGCCCGACCATATCGAAGAGTACGTGACGGCGAGTCTGAAGAACGCAGGATTGTCGTCGTTCAGCCTCATGCAGTTCCATACGTGGGAAGACTCATGGGTCAAGGATCAGCGGTGGTTTGATAAAGTTTCGGACCTCAAGTCGCAGGGGTTGTTCCAGGCGATCGGAATCAGCCAAAACCGCTGGGAGCCGTGGAATGGAGTCGAAGCGGTCAAAAGCGGGCTGATTGATTGTGTCCAGGTCATTTACAACATCTTCGACCAGAACCCTGAAGACGAATTATTCCCTGCCTGCCAGAAACACGATGTCGGAGTCATTGCACGCGTCCCGTTCGATGAAGGAACGCTGACAGGAACGTTAACAAAATCGTCCCGCTGGGCCGCCGGGGACTGGCGAAACAGCTATTTTGTACCTGAAAATCTCGACGCCAGCGTTGATCGGGCAGAAGCATTGCGTCCGCTGATTCCGGTCGGAATGACGATGGCTGAAATGGCATTGCGCTTCTCGCTCTCGAATCCGAGTGTCGGGACGGTCATTCCTGGTATGCGATCAGTGCAGAACGTCAACGCGAACATGGCGACAAGCGATGCAGGGCCATTGCCTGCCAAATTGCTGAAAAAACTCGAGAAGCACCGCTGGGTCCGCCAGCCAACGGCATGGTCCCAGTAAGGCGACCGGCAGCGGAATATTTACCGGCTGAAAATGGGCTGGGGGACTACCTCCAGTTCGTCGTGGTGCCTGTTCCCCTTTCAGTGAACGGGATTTCCGTTGCTGCCAGTCGCCTGACCGGGTTCGCGGTCAAACCGACGCCGCAAAACGGGAAAAACCGAACCATCTTGCTCAAACTTCGGAAATCTCCATAATCCCCAAAAATTGAGGAACTTCCGTCGCAGGCACGGGTGTTCTCTGGTTTGTGAGAATTGAGGGCGATATACTTTCGCCGCGTTGGCACTATTGAGGTTGTTGAATTCAACAGTGCTTGTGGACACGGTGTTTCAATGCATCGAACGTTAGTGTTTTGGGATTCAGGTGACGCCGAATGGTCGGTGATTCACCGGTCCGGGATGCGATCCATGTACGATAATGGTGATTCGCGAGTCATGAACGGTGCGGGGGTCGGTTTGGAAACCGGACCTGGTGTCGCCCCGTATCGTACGATTGAACCCAAAGCAAGTTGGAGTAAGCGAACGCGATCGCTGCTTGGCGTACAAATCCTGTCGACCGGCTCGTACCTTCCCGACAACATCGTTACAAACGCCGATCTGCAATCGCAATTCGGCTATGATCCCGCATGGATCGAGCAACGTACCGGAATCCTCGCCCGCCGCTATGCTCCTCCTGAGCAGGCAACGAGTGATTTGTGTATTGAAGCTGCCAAACGAGCGATTCGGAATGCGCGAGCGGATGTCCGGGATATCGACCTGGTCGTCGTCGGAACGTTTACTCCTGATTATCAGTGTCCGACGACCGCCAATCTGGTTCAGGAATCGCTCGGAATCGACGCGCCTGCCATGGACGTGCATGCGGCCTGTTCCGGGTTCGTCTATGCTCTTGTGACTGCAGCTCAATACGTGGCGACCGGAAACAGCCGATTGGCACTGGTGATCGGTGGCGACTGCAACAGTCGAATCGTCAATCCGCTCGATCAAAAAGTCGCTCCACTGTTCGGTGACGGAGCGGGTGCGGTCCTGCTGGCGAAGGGCGATGCTCATCAGGGATTGATTTGTTATCAGTTAGGCTCCGACGGCGGCGGCGGGTGTATGCTTGACCGGCAGGCGGGTGGTTCGAAGAACCCTGTGACCCACGGCGACATTGATGCGGGTCGCCAGTACTTGCAGATGGATGGACGGAACGTTTTCAAGTGGGCCGTTCGTGCAGTGACCGACAGCATCGAAGTCGTCATGCGAAAGTCGGGCCTGACGGCGCACGATGTTTCGCTGTTCCTGCTGCATCAGGCGAACATCCGGATCATCAACAATGTTGCCGAACAGTTGGCGATTCCCGTTGAAAAGATGTTCAACAACCTGCAAGATTATGGCAACACGTCCGGCGGCTCGATCCCGATCGCCCTTGACGAAGCATTTGCTGCCGGACGGATCAATCGCGGCGACACGCTGCTGATGAGCGGGTTTGGAGCGGGACTCAGTTGGGGCACATGCCTCTTCCGCTGGTAATATGTCGACCGGCGGTGCGAGACACTGATTGATCGATTGAGCAGATTGTGCCTCGACTCGTCAATTTCGATCGTGAAAACGCCACGATTAAAAGAGTGTCGCCCCGTTGGACAACGCCGTGAACGATTTTAGAATCCAGCCTGAGGAGGCGAGTCTGCCAAAAGCCCTGTCGCTCCGCGACAGGAAAGCCGTAGCGCAATCAATCAAGCATGTTGCCCAAGGCATCCGTTCGATTGAATTCTTCGATGAACTTCATACGCGCATTTGCAACTCGTCGCCTTGATTTCAGCAGGCATTGTTTTTGCAATTCGGCTTTCCTGTCGCGGAGCGACAGGGCTTTTGCCGAGCAAAAATCGTTCACGGCGTTGCCCGTTGGGGCTAATGGATCACGCTTTCCAGGAGACCCAGGGCTCCGCAGACTCCGCCCTGGGCTATCGAATCCCTCCCCTTTGGGGCTCAGGAGTGCGCCCGTTTTACCGGCTGTCATTCCATCAGCGCAAGGGGTTTCTTGTAACATTCCAGGTTCCTCAAGTTCGTTTTTCCAGATGTCAATCCCACGTTCGCAGCACCCCGGCGCGCCGGGGCTCTTCCTGGTGCCTGTCCTCTTTTTCAGCTCGTTCCTGAGAATTCTTACCGGATTGTAAAATTCGGGGTTTGAAAAGATTATGCGGTTTTGGTAGCGTCACAGGTTGATACGGACCGTAATGTCGACTGAACTTGTCTGATTCAGTATGCGGCAATCAGGCCCGGATAGTTGCTCAACTCATTTCGGAGCTGAAAAATGACTCGTCGACAGGACAGTAATCGACATGCGCTACGGCAAGGATTCACATTGATCGAGTTGCTCGTTGTGATCGCCATTATCGCAATGCTGGCCGCGTTGCTGCTTCCAGCAGTACAGCAAGCGCGAGAGGCAGGCCGACGGGCACAGTGCCTGAACAATCTCAAGCAGATTGTTTTGGCCATGCACAATTACGAAAGTGCGTTCAAATGTTTCCCACCGGGATTTATTATCCCTGGAACCGCTTCGGGCCAGTTCAATCCGCTCCCTGAACCTGCAATGATTGATACCGTCACGAACCGCACCCGAACGCAGGCGGTCATCACGAACTGGTATATGGCCCCTGAATGGGGTTGGCACTCGTTCATTCTTTCGGATATGGGTCAAGGAACGATTGATCTGCGTTTCGATCAGCCAAAATTCGGAACGGCGAATGGTCAGACGAATCTGCCATCTCCCAACGAGCAATACCTTCGAACCAATATCGGATCCTACGTCTGTCCAAGCTCCAAAAATCTGCCGTCGAGTCGACCGGGAATCGGGCAGTCGCAAAACTGGGCCTACGCGACTTATCGCGGGAATATGGGTGCGTACGACACTAACCCCAATACGAATACGCTTGCGGCTGGCGGATACAATGTTCCACCGACGACCCCCAATGGAATGCTCTACGACAACAGCGCGGTCAGAATGGGCGATGTCGGGGACGGAACGACCAATACGCTGATGCTCGGCGATTCACTGTATGGATTCTGGGCCGATGGCTTTAGTTGTTGTGTGCGGGTCTGGGATGATCCCGGTCATCCGGATGTTTTTGACACATACTGGAATACAGGTTCAACAACTCCCCAAATTCAATTCTTCAGCTTTGGAAGCGGTCATAATGAATTGTGCTGCTTCGCATTGGTGGATGGCTCGACGAAAGCCGTTTCGAAGAAAATCAACGTCGAAGTGTTCAAGGCGATCTCAACCCGTAACGGCGCTCTGCGAAATTACAAAAATGGCACGAACGTCGAAAATGTCACTGATGGATGGTGATGTCCCGATCGCTTCCCGGAAATGTTTTTGCAACTCCTTTTTGCAAAGTCTCGGCGAAGTGTGGTTCAGGTCTGGCGTCACGCTTTGATACGACAATACAATGAACCCGGTGTCGTCAGGATGCCGGGTTCATTCGTCACACAGCACCTGAAATGTCTATTGATGTCGACCCTTGATGGATACCACATGGATGGGTTAACCGAGAATCAGGTTTCGATCCTGCTTAATGGCGATCGCCGAACTGTTGAAGCCGCGTCTACGATTTCTGATTTGATTTTGTCGCTTAAGATGAATCCAAAATTTCTTGCCGTCGAGCTGAATCTGAAAGTCGTTCCGAGGACCGAGCATCCACGAACGACGCTTGCCGCAAACGATCAGATCGAGATTGTAACGCTTGTCGGAGGAGGCTGAGGCGGGACTATGACAGAAACTGATACCACGACGCTTCGCCTGGGTTCTCACCAGTTGCAGTCGCGGTTGATTGTCGGTACGGGAAAGTACGCGACATTTGAGTTGATGCAGGAATGCCTTACGATCAGCCAGTCCGATGTCATCACGGTTGCGGTTCGCCGCGAACGGCTGGTCGATGCCGCCGGACGCAGCATTCTCGATTTTATCGACCTGAATCGGTATACGATCCTGCCGAATACAGCCGGATGTTTCACGGCCGATGATGCCGTGCGAACTGCCAGACTGGGACGTGAAATACTGCTCGGCCTGGAAAACCCCGGTGCCAGCTGGGTGAAGCTCGAAGTCCTGGGAGATACGAAGACGCTGTTGCCCGATCCGATCGCAACGCTCGACGCGACAAAGCAGCTCGTTGCAGACGGGTTCGAGGTATTGTGTTATTCAACCGATGATCCAATCACCGCGCGACGCCTGAAGGATGCTGGTGCGACATCGGTGATGCCTGCAGGAAGCCCGATCGGTAGCGGACAGGGAATTCTGAATCCGAATAATATCCGGATTTGTCTGGAATACTTAAAGGAAGGCGATCCGACGTACCCTGTCATCGTTGACGCCGGAGTTGGCACAGCCAGCGACGTGGCGTTTGCGATGGAACTGGGATGTGACGGAGTTCTGTTGAATACGGCGATCGCCTCGGCCCGTGACCCGCGACGAATGGCAGATGCGATGCGACTGGCATGTCGGGCCGGATACCTTGCCTCGCAATCCGGACGCATTGCGAAGAAACTGTACGCCACAGCCAGCAGCCCTGAATCAGGACTCATTTCTGCGGAGCACGGACGATGAATGACCGGCTGAACTGGATGTTTCCTTCGATCTCGATGGGGCGATTGTTTTCGACCGATATTCGGGTCAGTTGGTGGTTTATCCTGGTCCCGGTGATTACCGGTCTGAAATACGGAATTGAGCTCGGCCTGGCGTTTATGGTCTTGATGTTCGTTTCGGTCTTGCTACACGAATTCGGACACGTCATTGCCGCTCGCTGGACCGGTGGATACGCCGATGAGATTCACATGACGCCGATTGGCGGTTTGGCACTCGCAAGACCGGCACAAGGAGCGTTCGGATTGGGAGTCACGTCTGCGGCCGGACCTGCCGTGAATCTGGTACTTTGCATTGCTTCTTATCCCGGCTGGTATGCGCCAGAGACATTATGGGGATCGCTGAATCCTTGCGTGATGCCAATCGCTCGACTCAGTTCGGCTCATTTGTGGCGCGATCTTGGTTTGCTGCTGTTTACCGCCAACTGGATCGGACTTCTCGTCAATTTGTTGCCGGTGCTTCCACTCGACGGTGGGCAAATTCTTCGTGCGATTCTCGCAGCTCGAACCTACGCCGAGACCGTCCAACGGACGGCCATTCGAGTGGGTATGTTCGTCTCGGTCGCGTTTCTTGCGGTCGGGGCAATTGCTGATATCAGTCAGATTGTGCTGATCGGAACATTCGTCCTCGCGATGAACCTCGTTCAGTTGCTTCAGGATGAATACAGCGAATCGATGGGTGATTCCGGTTTCGGCCATGATTTTTCCGGCGGATATGAAAGCCTTGAGCGATCAGGGCAAGCGGCCGGGCGAGAACACAGCCCCGGGCTTCTGGAACAATGGCGCGAGCGACGCCGCATGGAACGCGAAAATCTTGATCGAATTCGACGGAAAGAGGCCGAGGAGCAACTTGATTTGCTGTTGGCCAAAGTCCACGAAAACGGGCTGCAATCACTTTCGGCTCGCGAGCAAAAGTTGCTGAAATCATGCAGCGAACTGCTTCGCCCCAAAAGTAAAAGTGAAGGCTGAACCTGCGGACCTGTCATGCTCAACCGACGCCGATTTCTGACCGCCATCTCATCGCCGATTGTATTGAGCTGCGGTTCGAAATCGCTTCCGGTATTTGCTGCATCCGAAGAGGCCGGTACGTTGATCGAATCGTTGCAATCGGGCGACGATGTTTTCTCGTACATTCGTCGAAATTGCGGCGAATTCGATATCCGGCGCTACCGACAGATTCTTGGTGCAGCCAACGAATTCAAAGAGGGTGATGCCATTGTTGGCGTCGCGGCTGCGAATGAATTGTCGCGTCAGAGGGCGCGGGAACTGCTGAGCAATACGACCCTCGCCGCACTGTCGGCCAATTCACCATTTGAAGATCATCTTTCCCGGTGGATCGACGGTTTCTCATCCCGGAATCGAATCGATTCCTGGTCCGGGCGCACCCTGGGTGAGCTGAAGTCGCACTTGCTTTCTGCGCCGAAACGCGCGATTGATGAAATCCTGCCAGGACTGACCAGCGATATCATTTCTTATCTCGTTCGCCTGATGTCGAATGACGAACTGATTGCTATCGGCAAGTCGATATGTCATCCCCTTTACGGTTCGAAAACAGGTGCCAGTGGGTACCTGGGGGCTCGAGTTCAGCCGAATTCGCCGACCGACCATCCGGATGATATTCGTTTTCAGGTTTTCGATGCGTTTGCGTACGCCGTTGGCGATGTGCTGCTGGGAACCAATCCTGTTTCAAGTGATCCACATTCCGTGGCAATCGTCGAACGGGCGCTGCAAGAGATTCTCAGAACTTTTGAAATCGATCACATCCTGCCGCATTGCGTTCTGGCTCATATTGACATTCAGGCGGACGTCGAACGTGTCCATCCGGGATCAACCGAATTCTGGTTTCAGAGCATCGCGGGGAACGATGACGCCAATGCGACGTTCGATATTTCACTCGAGAAAATGGTCAACTATGCACGAGGACGAACGGGCAGGTTCGGACTGTATCTGGAAACGGGACAAGGAGCCGATTTTACGAACGGTCACGATCACGGATGCGACATGGTTCTGCTTGAATCTCGCAAATACGGTTTTGCAAGAGGTTTAACGCACGAAATCGCCAAAGCCCGCGAAACTTCGGCTGACAAGGTCTGGCTGCACTTGAATGACGTTGCCGGGTTTATTGGCCCCGAAGTCTTCCGA
>JANXOO010000636.1 GCA_025353525.1 Schlesneria sp.
CTACGTTAAATCCGCGACCGACCGGTTACCACAAAATAGTCTCGAAACAATGTCTCTGAAATTCGTTTCCGCGCCCGCTTTGTTGGCTCTGACACGGATGCCACCAATGGCTGTTGTTTGGACGTGTTGACAGAATCCAACGCGCGACATGACGTGACCGCGGCGATTGTGTGATCGGCCGCAGATTCCGGCTGTTACGCAACGCGATTGAATGTTACAAATCTGCAACAACAGGCATTCGTAGAGACTCCGTGAGATACCCTCACGGCAACAGCGTGACGTTGCCTTGGTCAAAAAAAAGAAATTCGCGCCGAGGTCATTCGGAATTGTGACTCCCGACGCGAACTTCGATTTATCCAAAATCAACGCAAGTCGCGATCTGTCGCTCAATCGACGTTTGAGTGACTCGCTGCCGCATCTGTTGCTGCTTCGGTGAAATTCGCCAAAGCAGAACCCGACGAGGTTAAAACAGTGACATCAGCATCTGCCGGAGCGTCATCATTGGCCGTTTTTGCCTGTGGCTTGTCGTCCGCCGGTTTTTCCTCTTTGGGTGAATCCTGGGGCTTGCTGTGAGGGTCGTTTCCGTGAGGTGCTCCAGGCTGATGCTTTTTGAAATGAGCGTCAAGTTCCTCTTTGGTAACAGCACCGTCACCATCTGCATCAGCTTTCGAGATGATATGTTCCCATACGGGGGCGGGAACATCGTCTTTCGTCAACTTGCCTTTATGATCCGGGTCGAAGTGCTGAAAAAGCTCATCTGCAGAAGGCCGCCCCTGGCGACCAAACCCGCCGGGGCCAACGCCGCCCCCGCGTCGCCCGGGACGGAAACCGCCGGGGCCAAAACCACCAGGACCGCCTGGACCCATTCCGCCAGGCCCGCCTCCAAAGCCGTGGGGCGGGCCAGCGGGATGATCGCCGCTGTGGTGGCCGTTCGGCGCATCGTGAGCTGCATCGTCTGATTTCGCGGGGGGCGTGTCGTTTTTCGTTCCGGATCCATGTGCCCCAGCGCGTGACGCCATCACCGATTTCACAAATTCTTCCCGAGAGACTGCACCGTCACTATTCAAGTCAGCTTTGTCAAACAGTTGCATCACTTCGTCTTTTGTGATTTTTCCATCTGCATCGGTGTCAAGGCGTCCAAATGGCGAACCGGCTGGCCCCGCACCACGAAAGCGTCCGTGCGGCCATGCACCGCCTTGCAAATGACCCATCGGTGGCCCGAAATGTTGGAAAGCGGCTTGATGAGGTCCGCCCCAACCATGCCCCTCGTTCCAGTGACCGGAACCAAAATCTTCGAACCGCCCGTGTCCATGCCCTGCAAACGGGTGTCGATGGAATCCGCATTGCGGGCATGAATCAAACCGTGCGTGTTGACCACAATGGGGACAGTTACAACGGGGTTGGTCATGCATCGCGATTTGAGCACCGAAACGGCCGTGACCGCGACTTGCAAAATGACGGCCTTCGAATTCCGGATGACGAGGTGGTCGCCGGAATTCGTCACCACGTCCGGGGCGGCTTCCACCCATCGGCATTCCATGGTGGAAATCGCGAGGTCCGTCAAAGCGTCCGCTGCTCCGCTCTGCGTAACGATCGCGACCCCCGCGTCCTCCAGACCGATCAAAATGGTCCTCTGGCGGCCGCCGATCACTGCCTGGCCGACCGGGTGGACCGTCAAATTCACGCCCCCGACGTTGATCGCCAGGTCGCCCCCGTTGGTGTCTCATTGGTTCATTGCGATCGCGCGGCCGGTCGTCGCCGTCCCTCCTCGGGTCACGCGGACCCCGATTTTCCGGTGGTCCGCCGCGAGGGTCACGAGCTGCCAGTTCCATTCGGTCGTCCCGATCGAACCTGTCGTCAAAGTCGTCGCGGTGATTCATTTCGAATCGTCGTTCAACGTAAGCGTCATCGTCGTCATCGCGATCATCAAATGACCGGCGGTCGTCATCGTCATCGTCATCGTCATCCTTGTCATTGTCATTGTCGTTGGGAGTCCGGCGATCCGCAGGCGTTTCGCGCCTGTCCGGTGGTCGTCGATTGTCGTGTCTGGCGCTGGCCGCCTGAACCCCCAATGCAATGACGACCCCGCAGGCGAGTCCGCAAACCAGTATGAGCAACTTGTTTTTCATTGTTTCTTTCCTCTGAATGGTATTCGCAACGAACGCGTCCGGATTCCACATTGAACGTTCCTGCCGCGAGAGACACGATAGCATCGGTACCTTAATTGACGGTGAAAGTATCCCGAATTACAGCTTCGTTCCCGGGGTCAGGCAAAAATAACCGGAAAAGTGGCAGCATGGCCAAGGGAGCATTCGTCGCAGGTTGCTCGTTTGGGAAAATCATCGTTCAGGCGAACAGTTCAGTGACTGGCGTCCCTCGCCCGTCTTCTGTCGGATAGAAGG
>JANXOO010000640.1 GCA_025353525.1 Schlesneria sp.
CGATTCTTCCAGATCGCTCTGCAATTCGCCCAGATCACTCACCAGATCCTGCACATCGCGCAGCGGAAATTCTGATCGGATCAGGTACGGACCCAACTCACGTTCGTCGGTCCAGTGCGATGCCGTCGTACGATCTTGACCGCGACCTGGCAACCCTGGTGGTTTACTACGACTCCACGGAGCCGCTGTCACCGCTGCTGAAGCGATCAAAATCAAGCCCGCAAACAGCAGCATGTGACGCATAGCGCGAAGTATAGAAGTGAACCCGATTCGGTCAAGATGACTGTGAACGGGCATGGTCGATTGAAAATGTCAGGCCTGCACGGCGAGGCACCATGCTCAGTTCGCGTGATTCGGGCCGTGGGCAGCTTCGGGTACCTGCGTTGCCCACAACGGAGGCCCGTCGAGTCGCCGGGTGTACCGGTCCACGAACTCCGAAAACGCTGCATCAGCAGATTGCTGCGTGGCCATCGTCGCTGCCCCCACACGTATTGCTTTCTCCAACGTTGCGGCGTCAGCCAGTCCTGTCGACTTCAAGGCGTTGATCGCAGATTTTAATTGAGGGTCTGAAGCAATCCTTGCTTCTGCCTGTAGTCGAGTTCTGGTTCCATCACCGGCTTCCCGATCCAGCCAAATTGTCCTCCATTTTCCCGATCCCAGATCTGCGACAAACCGGGTCTCGACCGTCACTTTCGTAATTCCATCGCCGATTTCCAATCGTGTTGCGCGAAACCCCCGCATTTTTTCTCGTTCGACTTGTCGAATCGCCGACTCAAAAACCTCTGATTCCGGTTTCGATTTCGGTATCACCGATGGAACACCGTCATCAGTGATCTCTTTCAACAGCGAGCCAAGTTGCTGCTGAACCAGTCGCGGAATCAGGTCGCCAGGATTCACCGGTTGGCCCTGCCGAACGAGTGCGAGCGTCTCGCCCATCCCCTGGAAGTCGAGCGACTTTGAGAGCGAATACTCGACTACCGCCAAACGAGCGGCCCATTCCTCATCGCTTTGAGGCCGCACAGCCAGTCGTTCTGCCAAATCCGGAAACGGATCTTCCGGCGTCACACCCCGATCCGCCAATTCCTTGACCAGTGACCCGACATCACGAGATTCGACGTGTGCCAACCCCTCGCTCCATGCCATAAACGCTATTTTCTGACGCCCGGTGGCAACCCGGACCACTTTCGCAACCGTCTCGGCACGCAGTTCCATCCATAGGAAATCAGGTTCAGGCGGATTTTTGTTGGCAAGCAACAGATCGATTCGTTCCAGTTCCTGCTTGAGGAAAAATGTGAAATGTGGCGCATCGACGGGCGATTCAAGCGTCTTGAGAATTCGAAGTCGGGTTTGCGTCCAGCCGGACTTTTGCCCTTCAACATTCTCGGCCAGAACTGTGCGCAATTGGATCGGGTTCGTTCCGGCCAGCCATTCTCGCGAAACAACCATCGTCAGCGTACCATCCAAAGCCCGCCGGGCGATTCCTCCCCGCAGACTGTGCCCTGACTTCAGCGTGACGGTATCAACGACCAATTGACCATTAACGATCGGCTTTGGTTCGGCGGCGAATGAAGGAGCAATCGC
>JANXOO010000665.1 GCA_025353525.1 Schlesneria sp.
GCCACGCTAAGCCAATGTGAATAGAATTGGACACACACGGCAAATCGCCGCAAGTTGCGGCGGGTGCGGGCAATACAACGTAAGTTCAATGCAAGAGCAAGATGCTCGAAGCAGCCAAAAACAGCTTGAGGGCCTAGTGGTAGCAATTCCGTGCAGGTTCGATTCCTGTCTTGGGCATCAAAAAAAGGGACTGGCTCCGTCTTCGGTGCCTGTCCCTTTTTTCTTTCCGGGCCAATTCGATCAACATCCCAGAATAACTCCGCCAAATGTCATGCATGTATTGGAGCTCGGAGTCAGCATGTACGAAAACCACCTTGTGAAATCAAAGTTCTGATGTCTATTCGCACCTTAAAAAGTAGAATGTCCCCTTAGATTTCTCCCAAGAGGTTTCTTGAGACTGGCCGGATCCGTTTTTGAGGTCCAGCCAGCTCGCAAGATTCGGGCGACTTCAGCGAAACCCGCCACATCGGGCAGACGGCCGACGTGTGCGGCTCGCTCACTCCGCGAACTGCAACTCAATAATCTTCATCAGACTTCGGCGGAGAGTCGGTGCAAATTGCAGAAGTCCCCATTCCTGCGGATTGATGTCTGCGGGTGACCAGGAATTCAGCACCTGGATTCTCGAGTTCCAGTTCGTCAGGGTCGTCGGCCGCTGCAGTCCCCACCGGACACGTGTCCCCGTCTTTCGAATCCTTCTCGACAGATGTCCCCAGACGCGGCTTACAAACGGCGACCATGTCTCCAGATACATCTTTCCACCGGGATAACGGGCCACTAACCGGTCCAGCAGCTCTCTAACCTCCACTTCCGGCAGGTACATCAGCAGCCCTTCCGCAATGATGATCATTCCTTCATCATCGGCCCGTCTGATCTCACTCAACCAGTCGCTATTGGTAATATCGGCGGCAATCGAGCTCCATCCGCCCTGGGCGATAATCTTCTTTTCCTGGCACGCCCCGACCAGTTGCCGTTTTAACTCAATCACATCGGGTAGATCGACATCGATCCAGCGGACTCCAATCGGTGTCCCCAGTCGCCAGTATCGGGAACACAATCCCGCGCCGAGATTCACTACGACTGTCTTTTGGTGCTCCTTGAGCTCCTTGCCCACTTCCCTGTCCAAAATGGTTGTTCGAGCGCATGCTCCCGCCATATTCCAGCGGTCGATTTCAAATCGCGACGGCTCTTTCCCCGCCATCTGCAGGAATTCCGTGCTCAGCGGATCGACAAAGTTCACGGGATCGCGTTGCGCCATCAGGGCGCGCGCCGCCAGCGGAATCAGGAGAGTTTCCGACACTCCCCGCAGAATTGGAACGTTGTTCTCCATGAAGTCAGGCACCGCTCCACCTTGTGGCATAGTTCGATTCCCCGGCTTCTTCAATCCCGTTCGCCGTCGAATTCCCCGCCGCAATGCGGATGTCTTCGTCCCCAATCTTCTGCAACACATGTCGGCTCAAGACATCTTCCAGTCCATGCGACATTCGAGGCAAATACTGATCCCAGCTCTTTCGCTGTGGCAGATTGTTAAACTCCGGGTAACGGGACTGGATGTGTTCCACGATCAGTCGCCCCATTTGTGACATCCGTTGCAAATGCCGGCACACATCGAACTCGATCTCTGCTCGCAGCTTTTCGCGGTTGTTATGCATGTGGTCGAGCATCCCTTCCAGGCGTTCCCCCGGATTTGCCTCCCGGATTCGCACCAACAGGTCCGGATGACCGCGCTCTTCCAACAGAGTGTCCAGCCGTTCATCCATCGAGAGTCCCGCGGACACGACCCCTGCGGGCATCGTCGTCACCACGGCATGATAGCGCGACGACAGCATCAGCTCAGAACACCGCAGGATACTCACGAATGTGCGTGGCTCGTAATCGCTCGAAACGAATCGAGCCGTCCCTCGCAACATCTTTGACAGTTTTTCTACTGCAATCCGATCCACCCTCTCGCATCCTGCAATCACCGGGAAGTAATTCCTCTTTCGACAGAATCGCGACACTGTATCCGCCAGCGACCGCAAGTAAGCCTCAAATCGACGATTGATTTCTGGACCGCTGCGGTGGAAAAACACTCGGCCATAATGCGAATCCCTATAAAATCCGAACGCCCACGCCAATGTCTTCGCAAGCGAAATGTTCACCGGCCACCAGAAGGGATTGATCGGACACACTGTCAAGATTGGCTCGCCCTTCCATCCCTGCTTGCGTAATTCTCGCTCACCGATTTCCGGCGGATGCGGCTCGAAGGTCCACGCAGTATCCGTTCCCAAATGTGGCTCCAGCTCCAGAGCAGACAGCACGTTACACGCTCGCTGGCTCCGGGCGATCAGATACGACTGGCCGCAGTAGTCCCGCGCCAGTTGCGACAACTCCGTCGACATCTCCCCCGCTTCCGCTCCGTACGCCACCGATAGCCGCCCTGTCGCACTCGCCAGCCCCAGAGCGCCGATCATCATCGCCGGCAGCAGATCCGTAAATTGACTCTTGAACAGTGAACCTTCACAGGCCACCACGCCGTCAAAGTTCGGAACCAGTTTCGAAAGGTAACTCGGAAAATCTACCTTTGGCTGCAGGAGTTCGGCCCCCTGGAAATACTCGCCCTGCTGATTCTCGGCGAAACTGAACACGCTGGCTTCGAATCGCTCCGCCCCCAATAGATGCCGGAACTGCCTGATCATCTCTTCGACGCGGACATCCGCCCCCATGTTGTACGCGCCCGTATAACCCGCAAACAGCAACTTCAGTTTTCCGGCTTTCATCAAGGGGATCCGGGACGAATGTTCCTCGCGCCGGGCCGCACTATCGATCGCTCGACGCATCCGGCGAATCATAAATCGATCGGCCAATGGTACCTGCATGGAACATCTCTCGGGAATAATTTGAATATCAAGGCGTGGATCAGATTTGTCATCGATCCGACCGTCGTATTGTCAAAACGCTCATGCGCAGCCTTGCTGACTCGATCCTTCAATCGGAAGATGAGCCAAAGGCCAAGCTAAAAACGCCTCGCTATTTTTTCCATACTACCCAAAGCCCCGTTGCTCGCAATTGCAAAATCTCATTCGATGAGACACTTTCGGTGGCGAATACGGCTCAGGCAGGTTGCCGTCGATACCTGGCCTTCAGAAATGGGAGATCACTCCGGCGGACGATCATCGAAACTTGAGTCATTGCAATTTTGAATAGTTGTTCAGAGACGTCCACCCGTCTCTGCAAGATTTACGACAATTGCCGACGCCCGATCAATGCCCGCTCAGCCTGTTTTTCGAAAAGTCTGCATCCAACTCGTTGAACGAGTCGAAATTGGCGTTCAATCACAGTTGGCACGGGCTGGCCTTGCTGCCGAACGGGCTTGCACCACACCAATTGGGACTGACTCGTCGCGGTCGCGAACGGTCGGTAATCCTCTATCATTATCGTATGACCGGGACTCGATAAGTCGTGTAAGCGCTGCTTCGGGGAATGCCCCACAGTTCCGGCCTCATCGCGCGGTAATTGGAGTTTTGAAATCCAGCAGCAGGACCCCGGGTCTGCAGCTCCGGCGCGCCGACGGTTGGTACAACGGTGAGTTGTTGAAAGACTGGTCCAGATTCAATAGCCGGAATTTGACTCGACACCTGCTGTGTGAGATCGGGGAACTGTTGGGCGGCAAACTCCTGAACTTCAGGGTCGTCAGCCATGGTAAAATGATTGTTCTTGCGAGTATCCTGCCATTGGGGGTCGCAGGCAATGTCGATGTCGATCAACTTCGTCGCCGACGGATCGACCGCCAATGCCGGAGTTCCGCGAAACGGTGTCAGGCGATCCAAGGGGCGCGATTCATAGATGTTGACGCAATAACGCACATTGGGCGGGATCTCAGGATGGTCATAGCATTCAATAAGAAACATACGATCCACGAAGATGCCTTGAGCCAACAGGTCGCGGGCCATGCGGACGGCCGCTGAGGCACCGTAGCTGTAGCCAATCAAGTAGATGGGACCGCGTTCGCCCTGTTGGGTGACCACTGCTGAAGTCAGGGAGGGGACCTCACAACTGCAATGAACGTGCGGGCAATATCCGCGACTTGACATCCGGTCGACCAATTCAGAAACATGGGGCCAATAGCCCACAACTCCGCGAAAGATATAGACTTCTGCGCGAGAGCAGGCAGGAACGCACTCGTCATTTCCTGTTGCGGTTGAAACGCCGGTCCATGCCAGTATCAGCGTTACGGCGACTCGCCACCGTTGGTTCAAGACAATTTCCTGACATTGAAAAAATGCTGCCTTCAATTTTGCGAGCCCCGAGCAGTCAATTCATCGGTCAATCCCGCCCAGTCACCGCATAGACTTTGGATTGGTTGCCACGAATGGAATAATTGATAGTAGCTATCCAACATGCGCAGACTGATGATGAACGGATTTGGCGGAAAATCCAGTGCGTCATCCACTCTCAAAGGTGGGGTTGGCGAACCCGCAGAATTTGATGAGACTTCTCCCGCACCAGGAGGCGTCCATGAACAAGAAATATATCGTCCGATTGTCGGATGAGGAACGCAGTGCCTGTCTGGCC
>JANXOO010000695.1 GCA_025353525.1 Schlesneria sp.
CGTGAATCGGTGAATTTGAAAAACAGGCGCGGGGTGCCAGACCTGCCAGGATTTCGTAAAAGTCAAACGGGACTTTGTCTGGATCGTTGCTGTAGACATCGCGAATTCGCGGCATATACCGGTCACTCGTCCAGCCGACCAGGTTTCCTTTGTAATAGTCGTGAAACGGCGTGAATCCGCAACTCGTGACAGTCGCCTTCAGCCGATGGTCGAAAAATGCCGTGAAGAGTGCGTTGTGACCGCCGAGTGAATGACCGATCACACCGATTCTCTCTTTATCAACCTGCGGCAGGCTTTCGAGCAGGTCGACACCTCGAAGATTGTTCCAGACAGCCTTCATCGACCCACTCGCATAGTGCGCCCCCTGACGTTTGAAGTCGTACTGATATTCGCCGAACGATGGATAATCAGGTACCAGGCAAACAAATCCTCGTTCCGCCAGTTCGTGTGCATACTGCAGGTTGCGAAGGCCGCCCAGGCCGACAGGTTCGTCCTTGCCAACATTGTTGGTCTGATGCAGACAAAGCATTGCCGGTGCTCGCCCGCCGTCCCGAATGCCGTGAGGAATCAGTAGCCATGCGGGAACCCGATCGCCAGGTTCAGGAGTGAACTTCAATTTTCGCCGGACATATTTGTCTGTCGATTCTTCGGAAATCGACTCGACATCGAGCGGCACCCGATGCGACTCGTCCGGCAAGGGCCCCATCACCAGTTGCACGTTGGCGCGTATGTGGGACAGGCGTTCGTTCCAGTCAGCCTTTGTAGCGATTTTGCGTTCGTTTCCTTGCAAATCGCGAAGAACCGTCAGGTTCGTGTGGTCCGGATAGGCAATCGCCTGTGTTACCGTAAGATCGTCGGCCGTCGCAATGAACGACCGGGTCAGAAAACAGACCAGTATCAGGTATGTGGTTCGATTCATGAATCACCTTATTCTCCACGAAAGCCCCTTGCGCAATACGCCAGAATCTGCCGTTTTTTTACGTAACGGATTCTGACATGCCAACTTGCGTTTGAGAAGCGAAATATGGTTTTACGGTATGCCCGAACCTGTTCGTTCGTCGAATTCGGGATTGACAGTCGACCGAAATTGGTTGAGATTTCGCGCTCGTCGCGAAGCGCTCACGATCGCCGCGTTGACTGAGTACAGCGAGTCCGTGAGCAGTTGCCGATTCTGGTTCGGCAGCCTGCGTCGAGAAAAGGCCTTTTCATGAGAACGATTTGTCTGTGGATCCTGGCAGGGTTCATTGTCTGGCCCGTCGGAAGCACGGTCATGACGGTGAGCAATAAGCCGATCGATTTGATCCTGTCGGACCTGCTGTTCGGACTGGTTCCACTCTTTTATCTCGGCATTCGATCGCGATTGCCGAGCGGTCAGGCAAAGACTGCGAATCGCCAAAAACGGTGGTTCAGTTTGCCACTTTACTGCGCTGTGCTGTGCATTATCTATATGACTTCACTCGCAGGAATCGGCCTGGGAATGAGCGAAGAATGGGTCCGAGTCTATTCCGCGTTCAAATTGACGAAACCGATCGCCCTGATACTCGTCGGATTCGTGATGGGAGGATGGACCGATCCGTTTGACTTCATCGACATTCTTGGAAAAGCGTTTGGCGTTCTGGTCGCATTGACGTTGTTCTTTACAGTGACTGATCCCGATTTTCCGCTGGGAGAATGGGGGCGATTCCTTTTCGAGTGGGAGCTCGGAGGCTACCCCAATTCGGCGATGAGTTTCTTCGCAGTCATGGTTCCGCTACTGCTAGCCGTCGCAGATACGACCAGGATATATCCGTTGCGGATCGTGGCATGGTGCCTGGCAGCAGGTGCGGCGATGACAATCCTCGGCTCGATGTCGCGTTCGTCATCAGTCGTACTTTTGATAGGAACCACGCTCTATCTCGCTCGGACAGGCCGTGGAACTTTGCTTGCAGGAACCGGCGGAGCGATTGCTGTTTGCAGCATTGTCGGTTTCGGAGTCTTCTCGTCACTGCAGGATACCGAGGCCGTCTCGACTCTTGTGAATCGCGTGAAGATGCGAGTTGATCGAAGCACCGGCGAGGATGATCCGTCGTCGGGTCGTTTTGAAATCTGGCAGTTCGCGCTGGAACTCTCGATGGAAAAGCCGACGTTTGGCTATATGTTTGAGTCATTTTCGCGTTATGCGGGAAACGTCGACACGCCACACCAACAGTACCTGGAAATTCTTTACAAATGCGGTGGCGTCGGACTTTCGCTCTATCTCGCTTTACTGGCAAGTTGCTGGATGGCAGTGCGAAGGCTGCTGCTGATCTGCACCCGGGGTGACACCGCCTGGTATCGATTGCATTCGTTGTCAGCGATGCTGATCGGGGTTTTGATCGGAAATCTCACTCAACCGAATCTCACGTATTCTCTTACGGGAAACATGCTGTTTTTTGTATTCGGGTTGCTTTGCAGCGAACGCGCCGCATTGTCGGCTCAAAACCCCTGTGAGACGCCACAACCTGTCATCGTTGGGCCCGGTTTCGTCCCCCGTCCACGCGTCGCCGCATAAAATGACTCGCCGGTATCCGGTCGGAATTGCGAAACATTGCCAATGGAAATCCCGATGAATCAATCGTCGACCTTGCCTGTCACGCGAAGCGCCGAAGACCACGTGCGAGCACAGTTCGAAAACCTGCACCGCAAGCCCGAACTGGCCAGCGAGCTTGCCTGCTTTCGTCCAGGCAACACATTATCATCGATCCGGTTTATCGCTCATCCACACGGACTGCACGTCGCGAGGTGGCTTAAAATCCTGGCACACACCCAGGCGACGGTCGCCGTCGATACGGCAAATCCGGTCCCGGCATTCACCAATGAATTCGTATCATCGTGTCCGGCACTGCCGACATGGATGAACCGCTTGTCGCTTCCCATGACGATCCGATACTTCCTGAGCGGTTTCGCGTTGCGATTCGCCCGTTCAGGACGAAATACCGAAGTTGTCCACGCACACGCCGCGTCAGGAAGCGGTACTGTTGCCTGGTTGAGTGGCCGGCGTTATCTGATCGGCACTTATGGCTCCGAGATCTACGACGCGAAAAATCGTGGCGTCGCCTATCGATGGCTGCTGAAGCGGATCCTGCAAAATGCCGAACGAATCTCGGTTTGCTCCGACGAATGCAGCAGAATTCTGATCGAACAATACGACATTCCCCCCGATCGCCTTTTCTCATTCGACCTTGGCTATGACGAAGCGACATTCGTTCCGTTCGATCAATCCCGGCGAATGGCGTTGAGGAACGAAAAAGGACTACCTGCCGACGAACCGGTCTGGGTCGTCAATCGCAGGACCGATCCGCATTACCGTACGGCCAACGTTGTGGAGGGGTTTTTCGAATATTGCAAACGCGGCGGACGCGGACAGATCGTTCTGCTGTGCGGAGATCACAAGCCTGAATACACCGCAGAGATCGTGAGGATGATCGCAGGCAGCCCGTTTAGCGAACGAGTCACCGTTGTGAAAAACCTGTTGCCTCCTCATGAACTTGGTTTATGGTTGCAACTGGGAGATTTCAGCATCTCAGTCCCGCGTACCGACAATTTCTCAATTTCGACACTCGAATCAATGGGATGCGGCACGGTCCCGATCCTCGCCGACCTCGAAGCCTACCGGCCATTGAAGTCGTGTGCTGCAGTTCGCTGGATGACGCGATTCGAGCCCC
The DNA here is from genome assembly GCA_025353525.1 of Schlesneria sp. Lineage (GTDB taxonomy): Bacteria > Planctomycetota > Planctomycetia > Planctomycetales > Planctomycetaceae > Schlesneria. The sequence continues at coordinate 3,684 of JANXOO010000695.1, forward strand.
GTGATTTCGCAGATATTTTTGCCGAAACGGCGAAGTCCTGTCTGAAGTCAGGCCCGGCTCAGCGAATGGAATGTGCCCGATTTGTCCGCGAAAGATTTTCGACAGAAAACGCGATCCGGAAGATTGCGAGTTTCTATCTCGGCCAACCCCTGAACGATGGTGACGAGTTGCGAAACGCCGCCTGAAACCCTGATGTACCAGAGCCCTTTCGATACCCGCAGTCTCAAACTCACAATGTTGTCGACCACCGATTTGTTGGAATGCCCGATCATGTCGATTGCAACAAGAAGTCCCGTCAGAACGACCGGGACCATAGCGACAGAATGTGCGAAGCGGCACAACGTGGTTGCGACGACATCGGGGCGTGCCCTGTTCGCCGCCGCGAATGGCGATTTGTATCTCGGGCGAGGATGCCGGATCTTTCGCTCGCAAGATAATGGGGGATCCTGGCATGCGGATTGTTTTGTCCCGTCATTTGGCTGGAAACATCACTGTTCGCGGATACGGCCAGTGGCCCGTCTGTTGCGGTGGTATATTGCGGCGTTTCGCGTTCTTGCCGATGGCAGCCGATTGGCAGTGGCTCGCGACGGAATCTATCGCGCTGCAGCGAACGAACAATCGATGACCCGTGTTTTTGCGATCCCGCGAGGTTCCCGCCCCCTGAATTTTTCCGTTGATGGTTCCCGGGTACTCTTTGGAGAATACGGCAGCGGACTCGAAGACGCCGAAGTTCTGATCTACGTTTCAGACGATTTCGGGCAGACTTTTCACGAGGGATACCGATTTCCCCGTGGCGATATTCGGCACGTCCACAATGTCATCGTTGATCCGTACAACGGGGGCTATTGGGTGCTGGTGGGAGACTTCGGCAGACAGACCGGCATCGGACGACTTTCCCCCGACCTGAAGCATCTCGATTGGGTCGGACGTGGCACGCAATGCGTCCGCGCAGTCTCGGCCCTGGTCGATAAAGAGAGTCTCGTCTATGGAACTGACTCGGATCGTGATCGCAATTTCATCGTTCGGCTGGATAAAAAGAGTGGTCGGATCGACGAATTGGTCGAAGTCGAAGGGAGTTCACTCTATTCGGCCAGATTTGGCTCGCACCGCCTGATCTCGACATGTGTCGAACCGAATCCATATTGCAAATCGAACAAGAGCGTCCTTTATGGAAGCACTCACGGCGGCGACTGGAAGCGATTGGCCGCGTTTCAGAAAGATTCGCTCAGTCCGCGATACTTCCAGTTTGGAACGCTCGTGCTCCCCTCTGCAGAAGATCCACCTGACGGGCAGTATTTTTACAGCGGCCAGGCAGTTCGAAAACTCGACAATCAGGCGGCTGTGGTGAATATCCGGGATTGACAGACAGGCAGTTTTGGTTGAGATTCCGCCGCGTACCGTCACTGGTACGGGATTCTACAGCCCTCACTTTACGTCTTACGTCTGAAGTTCCATGAGTGCGACCTGCCCGGTTTCAGCACCCGTTCCCTCACCGTCCTCCGGATTGGCTGCACGGCCCAGGTCGTTGACGTTCAGCGGTGCCGTAGCGCTCGGCGTCCGTCTGACCGGTGCCGGAGGTTTGTTTCTGAGCTACATCGTGCTGGCACGAACGCTGGGGGCAAAAGGGTTTGGCGAATACGCATTGGCAATCACCTGGCTGCAAGCACTGGTCGTGCCGGCGAAACTGGGGCTCGACAATACATCGCTGCGATTCGTTTCAGAATACGCGACCCGAGGACAAACAGGGCGGCTGAAACAATTCGTACGCGAATCCGGCCAGGCTTGTTTTCTGGCCAGTTCCATTCTGGTTTGCGGACTGATCCTGTTCACGACAACGTGCTGGAACCTTCTGGAAGTCGGTCTCGCCCGTTCTTTGATTATCGCCGCACTGATGATTCCGCTACTGGCTCGCCGCCAGATCAGGGAAGCCGGACTGCGAGCCGTTGGTCGGGTGATCGAAAGTCAGATCAGCACCGCGATCTGGCCGCTCTTGCTGTGCTTGCTGGCATTAATCGTCGAAAGCACGAAGCTGATCGAACTGACACCACCGCTCGCCACATTGTTGCATTTGATCTCGTTCGCCGTGGTCTATCAACCGGTCACCGGGTTTCAGCGACGGGTTCCGATGCTCCGGAACGAACGTGTGGGCGACTTTTCGGGCAGTTCGCTCGACGCAGTGGCAACCGCTTCTGGTCGCGACCGGGCCATATGGTTCTCGGTTGCGACGGCGTTTCTGCTTGCCGAATCTTTGATTGCCGTGAAGAGTCGCGCGTGCGTGGCCTTGGCAGGAATCCTGCTGAACGGGGAATCGGTAGGCCTCTATGCGGCAATGGAAAGAATCGCCGATGTCTCGGTTCTTGGAAGTCAATCGTTGGGTTTGGTGATTGCGCCACAATTCGCAACACTCTTTTCCGCTGGGCGTTTTCCCGAAATGCGGCGTCTGATGCGTTACGGACAAATTCTGATTCTCGCATGCACGCTTCCGGTGGCGCTTGGCGTGGCACTCTTTTCCGACATCGTATTTCGACTGTTGGGAGAAAGTTATCGAGGTGGCGAAAATTTGCTGCTGATGCTGCTGGCCTCGGTCTGCATTGCATCATTATCGGGACCGGGTGCGTACGTGCTGCAAATGACGGGACGCGAACGAACAATGCTACGCATCACCGCGATCGCCGCCGGTACAAACCTGGTGCTGGCACTGCTGCTGATGCCTTATTGGGGCATCCTTGGACTCGGTATGGCTCAAATGGGAACCAGCCTGACCTGGACGACTGGCGTCTGGTTCGGTCTTCGAAACCACCCGATTTGGAGCGACTTAAAGTCAGCCGAAACCGGAGGCCCGTTGTGATTGAAACACGTTCTTTTCCGGGGAGACGACCGGCAGCGGGCAATTTACCCGCTGAAAAAGAGGGACTGGCTCAAGGTATTCCCGGTGCCTGTCCCACTTTTTCAGCGACCGCGCCGGTTTCGCCTCGCATTTTTTGCGGACCCCAGGATGCGATGTTACTCGCCGGAGAATGGCTCGCTCGACAAATCTATTGGCGAAACCAGTGGCTGCGCAACTGGTTGACTCGCCGCAAGGTACGAAAAACGTCGGTGAAACAAATCGCGCAACGGGAACAACTGGTCGACTATTTGCAGAAAATCGGCGTCTGTCCGGGGTCACTTGTGATGGCTCACACGTCCACTTCGGGGGTCAGAATTGAAAATGCGGCGGCAGCAGAACGCCAGCCAACGAACGCGATGCAAGTTGCAAGCGAATTATTGTCGATTCTGCTGGAACTTGTTGGCGATTCAGGTACGCTCGTGATGCCCACGAACCCCGACTACGGTTTGATTTCCTCTGCTGGCAGCACTGCCGATCCGCAATCGCTTCCCGTCTACAATCCGCGTTCGACACCCTGCCGTGTTGGACTGACGAACGAGCTGTTTTGGCGAAAACGCGGAACGCTTCGAAGTCTGTGTCCCCACAACCCGCTCGCGGCACGTGGGCCACTGGCAGAAGACTTGCTGATGAACAATCTGAACGAGAGCAGGCCGCTGCCGCACGGCGTCGATTCGGGATATTTCCGATTCCAGAGTCGCAATGGATTGCTCGTTAGCATCGGCATCCCGCTCTCCAGATACTTGACGCTGTCGCATGTGGCAGAAGAGTCGCTCGATCGGGACTGGTCAGTGCCTGATTTCTTCGAGGAACGAAATTACCTCTTGAGACATGACGGCGAAGATCGGGTGGTGACGATCCGACAAACTCGACCGGAATTCATGAAATTCAGCCTGTGCAATCGGAAACTTCGTCGCGATTTGCGTCGGGAAGGAATTGTTCATGAGGGGTTTGCCGGAACGCTGAAAGTCGATTGGGCTCGTTCCGGCGATGTCGTTCAATTCCTGTCCGAACGCAATCGGTCGACGACATACCCCTATTTCTTCACGTCGCTCGCCCCACGCAGGGCAGCCGGGTGAACGAGCGGTTGGCAGATACGTATTGCCGATCCCCGGAACCTTCTCTATAAACCGCCGATCATCGAGACCGTATGGCTCGCAAAAGGAGTCGCCAGATGCCGTCCGGAAATGCTGGTTCCATCGCAGAAAAAATGTCCCAGGCTGAGGTCTTTGAGTTCGTGGCAGATGCCCTGGGAATTCCCGGTGACGGCCTGTCATCCGGGACTTTGGCCGCCGATATTCCCGAATGGGATTCGATCGGCTTTATGAGCCTGTTGCTGGAACTCGATCAGGCTGGTGTTGAATGTGATATGGGTGACACCGGTGCATTGCAGTCGATGGAGGGAATCCTCGGGCTCTTTCGGGCTGCGGGGAAACTCGAATGACGGCGTATTTGAAGGGGGTATGTGGCCACCTTCCCGACAAAGTCGTCACCAACGACGATTTGGTCCGTGCGAATCCGGATTGGGACAGCGAGAAGATCTTCGAAAGGACCGGAATCCGGTCGCGCCGGGTGGCGAGCGATCACGAAACGGCATCGGACCTCGGATTTCACGCGGCCGACAAGCTGTTGAAATCGTTGAACGTCGACCGAGGTTCAATCGATGCATTGTTGTTTTGCACGCAAACGCCCGACTATCTGTGTCCCGCGTCCGCGTGCTTGCTTCAGACGCGGCTCGATCTGCCGACAACCTGCGCCGCATTTGATTACAACCTGGGCTGTTCGGGATTTGTGTACGGCCTGTGGCTGGCCCGAGCTCTTGTTGATTCTCAATCGTCCCGAAACGTTTTGGTCGTCGTCGGAGACACCTGTTCGAAACTTTGCAATCCGCACGACATGACGACCACAGTTCTGTTCGGAGACGGAGGCGGAGCGGCGTTGATCTCGGCGAATTCCGATGGAGCCATTGGCACGCTCGGGCCGTCGATTGTCGGGACTGACGGTCGTGGCGCGGAAAACCTGATCGTCCCGGTCGGTGCCGCTCGCAATCCTCGCACGGCAACATCAGCAGAAATTCGTACTGATGACAAAGGAAACCAGCGCAGCGACGAGCAATTCTTCATGAATGGCGTTGAGGTTTTCAATTTCTCGCTGAAACTGGTCGTCCCGGGCGTGATGCAATTGCTGGAACGTTGCGGCCTGAACACCTCGGACATCGATCTGTTTCTGTTCCATCAGGCAAATGCGTTCATGCTCGAACGGCTTCGCAAGAAAATGAACATTCCGATCGAAAAAATGCCCGTCGTGCTGGAGCATACGGGCAATACCAGTTGCGCGACGATCCCGTTGTTAATGCAGCACTGTCAGGAAAAGTCTCTTCTGAAACCTGGCGACAAGTGCGTTCTTGCGGGATTCGGTGTCGGCTATTCATGGGCCTTCAGTCTTTTGCAGTGGGGAGGGAGCCCATCGTGACAGTAAAATCCGTGCCAGAAAAAACCCTAACAGCACAATCCGTGACAGACGAGCTATTGAACGATTCCGGCTGGAAAAGCCTGCAACACGCTCGGCGTTTTCTCAACGGGCCTCTCAGCCGTGCGGATCGGATTGTTTTGGGGGCATTTCTGACCGGCGACGAACTGAAACAACGTTCCGACTACTCGCGACGCTGTGTGCGAGTTGCTGTTGCCTGCGATGCATCTCTCGAAAATCTATGCGATCCGCTGGCATTGCGACTGCTGGAACGAGGTCTGTTTTGCGATTTCTACCATGCACCCTTCGCCCAGATCGCACAGGAAGTTCGCAACCCCTCAGCAGGATTGTTGCAGCATCAACCCGACATCGTCGTCCTGGCTCCGCTCACGAATTTCAGATCACGCCGGGGCGAGGACCAATCGGTTGAACCTGGGCCAATCGTCGATGAAGCGTGGTCGCACGTCACCGCTTTGCAAGCACATTTCGCGGGATTGATTCTCATTGCGAACGCGATACCTGTTGAAGGTCGGTCGCACGGGATCCTTGACAGCCGCAGGCAGGATGGAACCGCCGATCTGGCTCGTTCGATCAATCTTGTGTTGTCGCAGCGGTGCCGCGAATCGGGTGCGGCCTTCGTTCTGGATGCAGAATTCCTTGCGGCACAATCCGGCATCACATGGCCGACGTTGAACAAGTCGTACCTGATGGCCAGTCGCCCGTTTTCCGACGAACTGATGCCGCGACTGGCACTGGACATTGCTGCGTTTGCTGCCGCGTTAAAAGGATTCGCACGCAAATGCCTGGCGCTCGATCTTGATAACACACTCTGGGGCGGTGTTGTCGGTGAAGAAGGTTGGAAGGGCGTCAAACTCGGTGGAGCCTATCCGGCAAACCTGTACGTCGCGTTGCAGCGCGAGATTTCAAAGCTGCACGAACGAGGGGTTGTGTTGGCCCTGATCAGCAAGAACGACGAAGCCGATGCCTGGGAAGTCTTCGCCAATCGCACCGAAATGGTACTCAAACGAAGCGACATCAGTGCCCACCGCATCAACTGGAACGACAAGGCATCGAACCTGCGCGAATTGGCGACAGAATTGAACCTGGGCCTGGATGCCTTTGTGGTGATGGATGACAATCCCGTCGAGCGAGCGTGGATTGAAGAAGCCTTGCCGGAAGTCGAAGTCTGTCCTGCGGCAGATCCCCTGGAGATGCTTCGCTGGTTGACGACGTGCGGACGTTTCGACACCTTGGCCGTGACGAACGAAGATGCTCTTCGGAGCAAATCTTACGCAGCCGCCGAGGAGCGCAAGAAAATCGAGACCGGTTCGAACAACCTCGAAGAATACCTGGCGACACTTCAGACCGCAGTCGACGTCGGATTTCTCTCGAACGTTCAAATTGCCCGCGTCGCACAGCTCACACAGAAGACGAATCAGTTCAATCTGACAACCCGACGTTATTCCGAATCCGAATTGCACGACCGCATGAGCGATCCCGACTGGCGTGTCTACTGGTGCGCCTGCCGCGACCGTTTTGCCGACGAAGGGATCATCGGTGTCGCCATTGTGGTTGCTGGCGATAATTGCTGGAGACTCGACACGTTGCTGATGAGTTGTCGAGTCCTCGGTCGCGGCGTCGAAAAGGCATTTTTGCAGACGATCTGCGACGACGCAGAAAGTAGCGGTGTATCGCAATTGATTGGCGAATACATTTCTTCACCGAAGAATTCACAGACGGAACGCTTCTACGATTCCTGCGGCTTTCATGAGATTGAGCCATCGACGTCGTCGAGTCGATGGAGTCTGGAATTGCCCTCGACGACCCGGATCGCTCCGGAAGGCATTCTGGTCACGATGCACGATCCTGAATCAACTGCATTATCCAGACAGGAACCCGTTGTCGCCTGAATGATCCTTTGAAGCGAGTCCGCCAGAGGTCGTTTCTGAGGACTTCAATCAATCGGCAATATCGGGCCGTACCGCACCAGAACCGCAATGCCAATGGAGTGACATGTGACGATCGACCAGTTGTTGCAGCCGATTTTGAAAACGAAGGAACCCCTTCGAACCGACGACACCCCTCAAACTCGCCCTGAATGGGATTCGTTCGCTCACGTCAACATTATCGCGACGCTCGAAGATACGCTGGGGGTTGAGTTAAACACGACTGAAGTTGTCAGCCTGACGTCAGTCGCCGATGTGATTGCGATCTGCAAGGCACACGGGCTGAATCTGGCCTGATGAAAATCGCAAACGAATACTGGAAAACCTGTTGCGCAATTGATGCGAGAATTCGATCGAATGGAAAATAACAAAAGAGCAGAAAGAATTTCAACGCAAAGGCGCAAAGGCGCAAAGGCGCAAAGAAAAAGACCAACTGCGAGTTCCCCCTTGGGGCCTTCGCGTCTTTGCGCCTTTGCGTTAAATCTCTTTGTATTCCACTTCTTCTCTCTTTTGCTTTCGCCTTTTCTGTTTCTTTGTGACTCTGCGGTAAAATTCTTCCAATCCGCCGCCAGGGTCAACGGCTGTGATGGCAACTCGCCTGCATCGACCGCGTCCCGGTCATTTTCTGATTGGGACTTTGTTCCCGGAAAGCATATTCCTGTCCTCGACGGTCTTCGGGGAGTGGCACTGGTGATGGTGCTTGCCCTGCACGCTTGTGGATCGTTGTTCGGGCTGGGCTGGATCGGCGTCGATCTGTTTTTTGTGCTTTCGGGATTTCTGATTACCGGAATTCTGCTCGACTCGAAACGCGAACTGGCGTCGCTGAAAACGTTTTTCATCCGCAGGTCGCTGCGAATCTTTCCGCTCTACTACCTCGCCTTGTCGATTGCATTTGTTGTTTCACCATACCTTTTGTTCCCTGCCACCGGAGCCGAGGTTGAACTGACTCGGCAAATCCGGTTCGAGCCATGGTACTGGCTGTACCTGCAGAACTGGATGTTCGGACTTCGTGGCTGGCCTGAGAACGAGCTTTTAACCCATTTGTGGTCGCTCGCTGTCGAAGAACAATTCTATCTCATCTGGCCGCCAATTGTGATTTTTGGCGGGCGAAGATTTGTGATCGGTTGCGCGGTCCTCGCAATTCCTTTCAGTATTTTCTTTCGCGTTTACGGATCCGCTTTGTTCGGCTGGCAATACCCTTTCTTTTATACGTTGACCATCTGTCGAATCGATACGCTGATGGTCGGCGCTGCGATCGCTGCGGGTGTCAGGTATTGGCCGCGTACAACACGTGCTGTATCAATGATTGCTGCGATCGCCGGTGGAGCGATTCTGCTGGGGATTCTGAAGACTTCGGACTGGGACTGTCGTGCCCGGAATCCGATGATGTCTGCTTTTGGCTACACGGCCATTGCCGCATTGTTCGGCGGCGTTTTGGTCTGTTCGATGATCCCGTCTCGCTGGAACGCGATCCGAGGCGTCTGTTTATTGCCGGTGTCGAGATGGTTTGGAAAGATGTCTTACGGGATCTACGTCTTTCATTTTCCGATTCATCTGATTTTGTACTGGACCCTTCGACCGGTTTTGAACGAAGTGGTTTCCGAGTCCGCGGCGAAAATCGTCGCCGCAGGCGCTGCTTTTCTCGTGACGTTACTTGTTGCAAAAACAAGTTTTGAATTGTGGGAAAAGCCGTTTCTCGCGATCAAGAACACGCTTTCTACCGGAATCACTCGCCCGCTTTGGATCCCGCAATCGTGTGTGGTCGTCGTCAAGCACCAGTGAGGTGCACGAGCACTGTGATTCAACGTCCATCGGAATCGCTGCGCGCACAGCGCCGAAAGATCGTCTGAGTCCTACGACGCCGCCCGCTGGCTGGTAATTGCAGCAATCTTCGGTTCGACGCTGGCGCTGATGAGATGGCTTGATGCTCGTATCGTCTCGCCCGTTTCGGCAGACCGAACGGCATCAAAAGTCGCCCGGGTGACTTCCGCCAGTTCGTCGATCGAAATCGGAGGAGGCCCTCCCAACATGATCGCGTCCAGGAACGCCCGGACTTCTGCCACGTGACCTTTATCCTGTTGCCATAGGTTCATGCGGCGAAACTTCTTCCAGCCGACGGCGTTCATTCGGCGGAAATTGTCGAGTTGGATGACACGGCCCGCACAATAGACTTCAAGCCGCTCTTTGGCGATCGAGCGGTGACCGTTGGCCAGGTAATGCACCGTGCCAAACGAACCGTCTGCGAATGACAGAGCGATTGAGATTTTGTCGTCGCGGATTTCGACTGCGGAATCGCGCCCGAACGTCGTCGCCTGAACGGCGATGATCGGGCTTCCGCATAGGTAACGCAGCAAGTCGATGAAATGGCACGCTTCGCCGATCACACGACCGCCACCCGCCACCGGATCGTGAACCCAATGATTGGCCGGAATCGCCCCCGCGTTAACCGTCATGATGAATGACCTGGGTTCGCTCAATTCACTCAAAAGTGATTTGATCTTCTGAATATGAGGCGCGAATCGACGATTGAATCCGACAGTCAATACCGGACAGGACCCCGGCCGGCGACTCGTCACACAGTCGTACGTCGCAACCACGCGAGCCAAATCGACCGGATTGAGCGCCAGCGGCTTTTCGACGAAAACGTGTTTACCGGATTCGAGTCCCTGGCAGGCGAGGTTCGCGTGCGAATCGTGTCGCGTCGCCACAACAATGGCGTCAATCGACGGGTCTGACATGACCTGTTGCAGATCGCTCGTGGCTCGTTCAAAGCCGAATTTCCGCGCAGCAAGAGTCGCCGACAACCCGTTTTGTGAAGCGACACACGACAGTCCCGCCTGATTCTTTCTGAATGTCGGGATCAAAACCTGCGATGCATAATTCCCGGCACCAATGAATGCAACACGGGTTTTACCACCCGGAACCAGCTGTCGACCGGCCCGGAAAAAGACTGTCTGTTTTCGGAGATCAACTTCGGTCGCGGTCGAGGACTCTGGATATTCCAGCAAGACGCCGAGCGATGGTTGCTTGCCTGATATCAAACTGTAGGCATCGACGGCCTGGTCGACAGGAAAGCGATGCGACACCAGTGGAAGCGGATCAATCTGACCGCTTGCCATCATGTCGAGCATCGCTTCGAAATTACGTTGTTCGGTCCAGCGGACGAACCCAACAGGATAGTCAATGCCACGCCGTTCGTAGTCATTATCATAGCGACCGGGCCCGTACGAGCACGAAACCTGAAAAGACAGTTCCTTCTCGTAGAAGT
>JANXOO010000711.1 GCA_025353525.1 Schlesneria sp.
CGGAAGTTCAGTTCATGCCTGGTCGAAAGGCGAGCGCTGTTGGCGGTCGTCAGGGGGTGTTTGGCACAGGTCCGTCAGGTCCGATGGGCGCGGCGTTTCCTCCCGTGGGGACGGGAGCCAACGGGCGACCGCCTGCACTCGATAGTGCAGATGCTCCGATCAGTTTGAAACGAACGATGTTCAAAGTCGTATTCGCATGGAAGCCAACAAAGTTGTCGGACCGAAAGCGGTCGCCCTACAGTATTCCGCCTGTATCAGAAGCAGTTTCTCCCACCCAGTGATATGAAAAACAGTGAGATGCAAACGACTTGTGGTTGCGTCCCGAGTATGAATACCGGGGGATACGCGATGCAGACAATTGAGCCGTGACGAATTCAGTCGACCTGGGCTGCGTGTATTTGAAGGTGAAACCATGGAACGTCTCGAACCCGTCCTCAAACAAAAGTTCTGGATCCTGCTGGGTGTCGCCATCGTGATGACATTCACCGGTTGGTGGATGGATACCGCACGGATGGTCAAAGCGATCACCGAGCGCAAATCCAAAATCGAAACCGCGTTCAAGAATGTTCCCTCGGGCGAAATTCCGAATGAGTCGTGGGCCAAGAAGCTTTTGGCGATCAATTCGAAACAGGACGCATCGAATAATACGACAAAGGCAGCGCTGTGGAAGCGGCAACGGTCGCGAATGAATGGCCCACTGGGACTGGATCCCAGAGTCGTTCCTGGCAAAGGGACATTCACAAACCTGGATCAGGAGCAGTTTCGCGACGGGTACGAGGACGAAGTGCGTCGGGTCTGGAAAATGCTGAATCCGATGGATATCGATGGCAGCGGCGTCGTCGACTACCCCATTTCCAAAATGGGAAAACTGATCGGTAAGGGACCGTGGCTGAACGCACCGCCGGAATCCAGAGTCATTTGGGAAATCATGGAAGATCTGTGGTTGCTTGAAGGACTGTTCCATTCCATCGCATCGGTCAACGGAGGCGTCGACGCCGGACGGCCTGAGGCCTATCTCCATCAAATCGACAAGCTGGAATTACGCGGAGGTGGTGA
>JANXOO010000728.1 GCA_025353525.1 Schlesneria sp.
CAACTGGAAAATCGTGTTTATGGAACAGCGTGTCCAGGGGACTTTGCGGATTTGGGCTGAACCGTTCATTACGCTCCGTGTTCCCAAAATCTTCAACCTCAGAATTGACCCGTACGAACGTGCCGATATCACGTCAAACACTTATTACGACTGGCTGCTCGATCGTGCGTTCCTGCTTGTACCTGCGCAAGACTATGTCGGAAAATTCCTGATGACGTTTAAGGAATACCCACAACGCCAGAAAGCGGCGAGCTTTAACTTAAACGACATCCTGGAAAGTCTGAAAGACAGTCCGCATCAGTAATTTGATTTTCTGTTACGGAAACGTCATGCTCAAGAAATGCGTTGGTGCAAGATTCGCCAACGGCAAACGTCTATCCCTTTTCAGAAGAGAACGAAGATGCGATCGAGCGTATTTGTAATGACCTTAGTCGGTGTCGGCGCCCTCGCCGTCAATACCCACGCAGCCGATCCAGCGGCCTGGTTGCCTGCGGAAATCAACGCGGTGGCCCGAATCAACGTGGCAGACATCTATAAAACGCCCCTCGCCAAAAAAGAAGGCTGGCTGAAAAAGGCGACGGAATCGTTCGTGCAGCAAGAGGCATTCGTGCCACCAGGCACAGATCAGATCATGATCGGTGCCGAACTGGATCTGGCTGACAACATGATGGCGCGTCGCAAGTACGCTGTGCTGGTACCTGATGATCAACTCACACTTGAAAAACTGTCGCTCTGGCTTCCAGACGGGATCGAAACGATTGCCGGGAAGAAAATGGCGCAATTCGGCAACGACGGCTATGTGGTGGATGCGGGTGACGGATGCTGGTTAACAACTTCATCGTCGAGTCGCCAAATCATCTCGCGTTGGCTCAAAAATGGTCCGATGCCCGGTGGTCCACAGTTGTCTTCCTACTTGAGGTCTGCACTCAAATCGAAGGACAACACCGGTCAACTGATGATCGCCATCGATTTGCAAGACAATTTCTCAGAACAGAAAATGTCCGATAAACTGAAAGAAACGGGTTGGTTCAGTGCCCCGGCGAGCATTGAACACGTCGCAAAAGTTCTCGAATCGGTGAAGGGCATCACCATTTCCATCGCAGCGGATACTGAACGAATCGGAACTGCAACCATCGATTTTGCCAGAGACACGGCTCCGCTCAAACCGATTCTCGACAAGCTGGTTGCCGAGGTTGCACTTCGCGTCGGTGTTTCAACAGACGATATCTTCGACTGGAAATGGAAGGTGAACGGGAGTCAAGTGATCGGTACTGGACCGGTCTCTCCGGGAGGTGGTCGTCGAATGTTATCGTTCCTTGATCCACCTTCGATCACGCATGCCATTTCGGCCAGCTCTTCAAACGATGCCACAGCATCTGCGGAAGATCGCATGGCTCGGGTCTCATTGAAGTACAGTAAATCCATCGAAGTGTTGATTGGCGATTTGCGGACGATTTTGCGAAATCAACACGATAATCATGCCGTCTATCTGGATAAGTACGCAAGAAAAATCGATGACTTGCCCAAACTTAACGTCGATAGTCAACTCCTTGATTTTGCCGGTGCAGTTGGCAGTTCGTTTCGCTATCAGTCCCAGTCCACACGAATGAACTTCATCTCGGCAGGCACAAGCAAGCAGGGTATTCAAGGTGGCAGCTATGGTGGTGGCAATTACGGTTATGTCGGAACGTACGGGAACTACAATAATACATATGGTCGCGCCGGTGCCGTCCGAGCAGTCGGACAAGCCGCCGCGACGACGGAAGCTATCGCAAATCTCGCTGCCCAAAGCGGTGTGATCGACGCACAAGCCAGTCAGGCAAACCAGGCCGTACGTTTTTCAGAATGGAAACAGATTGAAGAGGGCTTGAATAAAATGCGACGCACGATGACCGAAAAATATAAGATCGAATTCTAACCTCTTCTGTTTGGTCGCAGCCGTTGCGGTTTGGTTAAGGCCGTCACTGATTTATTTTCAAAAGAAACCGCCCTGTCGAGGGACGGAACAGGGTAGCTTTCGGTGAACTCGCTGCCTGAGTCCCGATGCAAGAATCGGTTACGCGGTCACAGGATGACGCTCCATTTGGAGCGTCATTTTTTGGAGCATTGGCCGTTGTGCCAGCAAAACGTCTCGAAATCGACGATCCGGTCCAATTTTACGTATACTGATATCAGGGGAAGGCGGCGAAACACGCCCTGCGATTCGAGCGGGCCAGCGTACGACTCTCAAAGGAATCCGAACGATGGCCCCCAAAAATCCTTCCAGGACTGAAAAAGACGCTCAGTTCGACTTCGCGGACAAACTGCCCGCTGGCGTGCCTCCGCTCGAACAACCTTTGACTCCAGGAAGTTCTCGCCCGAATGGCCCGGCCTCGGCGACCTTTTACTTTCCTGTTTCCCTCGATAAATGCAGTCCGACCGGTGTGTTTTTTCCTGCGGGCTATTCCTTTCCGGCGACCATGAACGTCATCCTGTATTTTCATGGTCACAAGCAAGGAAAATTTACAAATATCGACCGCTACTGGAACGGGTCGGTTCATAACGTCAAGCTCCGCGAAGATATTAACGCGACCGGCAAAAGCGCGGTTTTGATCGCTCCAACAATGGGTGAAAATCCGGGTAGCGGCATCAACTCTGACATGGGAATTTTTGGAAAACCGCGTGGAGGAGACGATTTTCTGGACGAAGTCCGCACCTGGATCAGAAAATATGTCCCACAGTACTCGTCAGCGAATGTCACTCCTGATATCGGAAACGTCGTCCTCGCCGGTCATTCCGGAGCTGGGGGCATTCTGTCCCTGCAATCCAGAACAATGGGTGCAAATATTTGCGAAGTCTGGGGATTCGATTCGATGTACGGCGAGGGATACGAACTCGACAAGAACAAAAAGAAGGTAGCGATTGATGTTACTGGCAATTGGGAAAATACGGCAACCGCTCATGCGAGTTGGTCGATCGAGTTCGAGGACCGCTGGGGACTGATACCCTTTCCGAGATACAAGCCAAGGACGCAATTCTATTTCTACTGGGCCGACGACAGTCCGGGCAACAATTCACGCAAGCTTCAGGAAAAGGTGCGGCAGGCAGGATTGTCCAACGTATTTATCGAGGCAAACGCACAAACCGGCGTCGCGCACCATTTTGAAACCATCACCACGCATTTCAAGAAACGAGTCGCTGCGGCTGATTGTTTCTGAAAACCCGGACAGGACTCAGCCAATTCACATGCACTGGACGAATTCAGCGTGTGCCCGCAATTCGTCACTTTTGTCCTGATGCGGATCCAGGTACTTGCGGACGGGGTACGTTGTCGAGCAACCATTCTTCCAGTCGATGGGGCCAGCGAGCGGCTGCTCCTTTGGCGGAATCGCGGACTCCAAATCCGTGTCCTGCCGCTGAATAGATGTGCAGTTCGGCTTTGACGCCTGCCTCTTTGAATTTGAGATACGCTTCTGCCATGCCATGCGAAATATCTTTTCTGTCGCCATACCCGCACACAATGAAGGCCTGCGGTGTGTCTTTCGCCACGTTGATCAGATTCGATTTACCCGGATAGATCAGACACTGAAAGTCAGGCCGCCCGCTCAGCTTTTCGACGTCGTCTGCCGCCGCCGCATCACCAGCCCCTTGTTTCATCGCGGCGAGAAATGCCAGTTCGCCCCCGGCGGAAAACCCAAGCGCTCCGACCCGAACCGGATCGACGTTCCACTCTGCGGCTCGATGCCGCACCATCCGGATGGCCCGCTGCATATCGACGACCGCATGTTCTTCCAACTGGTAGGTCGATTCTTTTTCACGACACAGCCGATATTTGAGCACGAAGGATGCAACGCCGTGATCGGACAACCAACGTGCCAGGTTGTGCCCTTCGTGATCGACACACAGTTTGGAGTGTCCGCCACCGGGAGCGATCACGATCGCAACTCCGGTCGCCTTTTCCGGATTGGGCAAATACGGCGTCAACGACGGCTTGTGAACATTGGAGATATTGCGTTCCCCGGACGCTGTCGTTTCAACAACTTCGTCACCGGTTTTGCCGTCAGAACCCGGTGCTCCGTGCGGCCACAGCAATACTTCCGGCGGTTCCACCGCACCGGCAACTCCGAAAGTCAAAACAATCAGGCTCACAAAAAAACGTCGCAACATTCAGCACCTCTTTCGCGTTATTCCAAAAAAAGTATTCCACGTGAAGCATGGTTTAAGACCACCGAGACGAAGGTAAAAAGAAAAAAGCACGAGAGCAAACAGTCATCACCCGTGATCGCGTTTCTCGTTGTCTTCTCTGTGTCTCGGCGCCTCTGTGGTAAAAAATCTTCGTATTTCTAATGGTATTCAGGATCAGGCGTCACCCAACTGTTTTCTTAATCGACGGAGGACACGGCTTTTGGCCTGACGGACGGCCATGGCGGTCAGATGGAGTTCTGCGGCCGCTTCGGTGGCAGTTTGGCCCAGGACCGTTGTGTGCCAAAACGCGTTCCATGTCTGTTCGGCAATTTGAGGCCGGATTTGTTCCAGCGCCCTCGAGATCAATGTTGCCGTGTCATTGGAGTCTGCCATCGGGACCTCGGAATCACTGTGTTCCCACGATTCGCAGATCTCGGCCAGTCGGGATTGAGCGGTACTTCCGCCTGTTCCCGCAGGCTCCGACTTCCGACGCCATTGCAGCACAGCGTTGCGAGTGATCGTCCACAGCCAGCCTCGAAAAGTAGCTTTGGGATGTTTTGGGTCAAAGCTGCCGATCCCGCGATGGACCGCCAGGAAAACGTCTTGTCCAATGTCGGCACGGGCGGTTTCGGCCACTCCAAACCGTCGACACCAGTTCTCGATCAGTGGTCCATACAATTCCACCAGCTCGCGCCATGCCTGTGTCGACCCGCCGTTCAAACGCACCGCAAGACTTAGTCCGCTGGAACTTTCAGAACGATCAGCGAGGGACGACATTCCCAAACTTTACCTCCACGTTCGCTCAATAGATTATTGTTGACGGTCAGATCGGTTCTGATCGCCCCGATATCCGGAACAACGTTTCTGAAACTCTACCGCAATCACAACTTGCTGCGAAGATCCGAAATCAGAGTTCGGTCAAAAAATGTCCGTGTCACACCTTTGTATTGAGTAGAGTAGATCAAATCACGCTCGACATCGAGAGATCGGCAATTGTTCCCCGAAGTGGATTCTGCACGTCACGCAACACGGCAGGAGCCTGGTCCTTCCGGGACAATGAATCTCGAATCGAAGCGACCGTCACAAAAAGAATTTGGGAGCGACTTCATGACAACGACCGAATGCCCCGATCGTCAGGTCTTGCGATCGTACATTCTGGGTGAATGCCCTGATGAGATTTCCGATGTCCTGGAACGGCACATCGTCGGCTGTACCGCATGCGAAGATACGCTGGCACAGTTTGACAGTGTGGCTGACACGCTGATGCGACATTTACCTCTTGCGGCGGCGAATCGCGGTCGCGGATCTGTGGTCGCGGGCTGGATTGATGCCCTGCGCGGCAATCCTCCGTCGGAACAGCCCAATGATTGTCCACCAGGCCAAAGCAAGGAACTCGCCGCGTCAATTGAGAAACAGGCAGTCACCGAATTGGCCGACGGGTTTGCCAACTATGATGTTCTGGGAGTCCTTGGTCGAGGCGGAATGGGGGTCGTCTTTCTTGCTCGACACAAGCAGTTGAATCGTCGCGTGGCGCTCAAGGTGATTCGCCCGGATGCGTTGTCGAGCGATCTTGCTCACCGTCGATTTCAGCGAGAAATTCAGATTTTGGGTGGACTGAATCATCCGGGGATTGTCATGGCCACCGACGCCGTGATCGTCGGACGTGGCGCCTATCTGGTGATGGAATGGATCGACGGAACCGACTTTGGCCGATTGGTGCGCCAAGGCGGTCCACTGACGATTGAATCGGCTGCCGAGGCCGGCCGTCAAATTGCCGAGGCACTCGCGGCCGCCCATCACAACGGGGTCGTACATCGCGATGTGAAACCGTCTAACACCATGGTTGATGCGGTCGGTCGCGTGCGCCTGCTCGACTTTGGATTGGCACGCATGACGCGCCAGATGCAGGAAAGCGGCGATACGTCTGTCGGGCATCTGCTGGGAACGCTCGACTATATGGCTCCCGAACAGGCCGGCGGCGAAGGGCAACTCGACGCCCGCGCAGATCTGTACGCGCTCGGTGCGATGCTGTTTTTTCTGCTGACAGGCCGACCGCCGCACGGTCCGCGTCTTGACCGCTCGATCATCGAACACATTCGAGCCGTGTCACAGGCCGACGCTCCGGCGGTCAGCTCGATCCGCGTCGATGTTCCCTGCGAACTCGATCAATTGATTTCCCGGCTGCTCAGTCGCAATCCTGCCGACCGCCCTCAGACAGCCACAGAAGTTGCCAGCTTGCTGAGTCAATGGTCAGGCGGCGATTTGGTGGTACGAGTTACCGATTATCAGCGAGAATCTGATGTTGTCAGGGAAACGTCAGTCGACAGTATTGCCGCGAGACGGTCGTTGGCCCAGTTGTCAGGTGGAGATATTCGAATGCTCGAAGCCGTACCAACGACGCCGGCAATGATCGATCCCGTCGCGTCAACGCCTCGACTTCGAGACCGATTCCCCGGATGGACCAGTTATGGTCTGTTGACATTGGCAGTCATGTTTTTCATCGCAATCACGTTGTATATCAAGACCAACAACGGCACGTTAAAGATCGAGTCGGAAGAAGACGGAGTTGCAGTCGAGTTGATCGATGAACAGAAACAAATCAGGGAATTGACCGTCAAAAGACATGGCGACAACGAGACTCGGCTGTACGCCGGCAATTACCTTGTCAGATTCTCCGGATCTCACGACGGGCTCGAACTGGATCGGGACACCATTACTCTGAGTCGAGGCGACACAAAGATAGCCCGAATCACTCGAATCAAGGCACCTCCCTCAGTCGAAACGACATCGCTCCCCGACCCGTCGGAAGAACGCATGTATCAAGGTCGCACAGAATCGGAATGGCAACGTCAGTTCAAAATCGAAACCGAACCGGCGGCAAAATTTGTTGCGGCGCACGCATTGTTGTCGGTGACCAGCGGCCTTGCGACAGAGAAACAGATTGACCGGATCGTCGATATTGGTGGCGAGCTGATGCGGAATGGCTGGAACGAAGACAACAACCATGTTGCCATGGCCTACGCCGTTTCTGATTTACCCTCGTCCGTAAATCTCATATTTTCCCTGGAAACTTTGGTTCAGGCTATTCCTGGTCCGCAAGAAAAACGCACGTCGGATGCGGCTTCAGACTATACAACTGCGATCCGTCAGCGGATCAAAAACATGTCGCATGAAATACTCTGCGCCAAATTGTCGCAATTCGTTCTGACCGGGAACAATCCACGCGCGGCGTATTCTTTGGCTTTACTGTATTCGTTGGTGCAACCGCGATTCCCTTCTGTCGAATTGGACATCGAAAGTCGGCGAATTGTCCGCTCGGCACTGGAGGTACCATTGACGGGCCTGAATCGTTCGTCGATTTGTCGGCTTTTGAGATTGGAATTCAACACAAAAGCATCGAGCGGTGAGCGAGTCGCTTCGCTGATTGAATTGAAAGAACTGGCGAACGCGGTTCAGGAAGCACCACCATCGAGATTCAGCAAGGCGATGGAAATTCGACTTCTACGGATCGCGAGTCGGGAATACGGCCTCGATTGGCCTACAGAACTTTCGGAATGTCTGTCGAAAATGGTCCTTCATCAAATTTTGAGACCAACGGACGGTCCGCCTTTTATTAGTCTGCAAACCGTATTTCACGTCCCGAGCAAAATACCGTATGACAGGTTTCACATCGCTGCGATACCACAAGTCGATTTGAATTCATTTCGAAAAGATAACCAGCATTTTCTGGGAACGTGGCTCCATATCGTGAATACGGATTTTGATGCCACCAAAAACAACGGGAGTTCCTGGAACATT
>JANXOO010000737.1 GCA_025353525.1 Schlesneria sp.
GGATTCTCGTTCTGCTTTGTTTTTCAATCTAAAAATGCTTCACAGAGTTGCACTTCATGCCGGTTTTCGACGAACGATCATCACATCTGGCGGTGGTCGCGGCATCGGGCAATCTTGCGAAACCGGGCTCGATGAACCGGCGACGCAAGCGACACCGGGGCCGAAATCTGCGAGATTTCAAATCCAGGGCCGCCACTTCGACGTTGCGACTCCGGGATTGGTCATCAGCCGACGCTGCCTTCCATTTGCAATTCGATCAGGCGGTTCATTTCGACCGCATATTCCATCGGCAACTCTTTGACGAGTGGTTCGATGAATCCGGTAACGATCATGGCTGATGCTTCCGTTTCGCTCATACCGCGGCTCATCAGGTACAGCAACTGTTCTTCGGCGATCTTCGAAACCGACGCTTCGTGTTCGATTGTCAGGTTGTCCTGGTTGACTTCGATGTAGGGATAAGTATCACTGCGGCTGTGCGAGTCCAGAATCAACGCATCGCAAACGACATTGCTTTTGCAGTGGTGTGCATCGTGTGTCGCTTTCACCAGACCGCGATAGCTGGCCCTTCCGCCGTCTTTTGAAATACTCTTCGAGATCACTCGACTGGAGGTATGAGGCGCACAGTGAACCATCTTGGCTCCGGCGTCCTGGTGCTGACCCTTCCCGGCAAACGCAATCGACAATGTTTCGCCGCGAGCACCCGGTTCCATCAGGTAGATTGCCGGGTACTTCATCGTCAGTCTCGAACCGAGATTGCCGTCGACCCATTCCATCAGGGAATCGCCGTATGCCTTGGCCCGTTTCGTCACGAGGTTGTAAACGTTGTTCGACCAGTTCTGAATCGTCGTATACCGGCAGCGGCCACCCCGTTTGACGAGGATTTCGACGACGGCCGAGTGCAAGCTGTCGCTGCTGTAGGTCGGAGCCGTACAACCTTCGACATAATGAACCGACGCCCCTTCGTCGACGATGATCAGCGTCCGCTCGAACTGACCCATGTTCTGGGTATTGATGCGGAAATAGGCTTGAAGCGGAAACTCGATCTTTACCCCTTTCGGGACGTAAATGAACGAGCCGCCCGACCAGACTGCCGAATTCAATGCGGCAAACTTGTTGTCGGCCGAAGGAATCACAGTGCTGAAGTACTCGCGGACGAGGTCCGGATAATCCCTCAGAGCCGAATCCATATCGGTAAAGATCACGCCCTGTTTTGAAAGGTCTTCCTGCAGGCTGCCGTAGACGACTTCAGATTCGTATTGAGCCTTCACACCGGCAAGGTATTTTTTTTCGGCTTCGGGGATACCGAGTCGGTCGTACGTCTTGCGAATGTCTTCGGGAACGTCGTCCCACGACTTTTCCTGGCCCTGCGACGCCTTGACGTAGTAGAACATGTTCTGGAAGTCGAGTTGGCTCATATCTCCGCCCCAGGAGGGCATCGGCTTGCGGAAGAAGATATCGAGCGCTTCAAGACGGAATTCGCGCATCCACTTCGGCTCGGACTTCATTTCCGAAATTTGCTCGACAATGGCGCGATCAAGACCCCGGCGGCTTTGGAAAACGTATTTGTCAGTCGGATCGTGAAACCCGTACTGATAGTCGCCCACGCCGATTTCATCTTCAAGTACTGGTACGTCAGTCGTCATATTTCTTCCATATTCCAAAATGGGAGTCACTCGTGTCAACACCCCGTCGATTGAATTAGCCTCGCCGCGGACCGGCGGCAATCTCAAACCATTCCTGTATACTCAGTGAAAATCCCGGCAGAAGCTCTTCGCCGCCCAATGCTCCGTCCGACTCAATTGTCCGGCAATCGTCCACATCCCGATAGACTGACACCGTTTTCTTCTTCGGATCCAGAATCCAGATCAGTTGTGTTCCGGCGGCAAACAAATCGCGTCGTTTTTCCGCCATCTCCCGTTTCGTATTTCCAGGCGAGAGGATTTCCACCGCTAATTCCGGAGCGAATGGCCCGATCGGTTCTGTCGGAACTGTTCCGTCAGTCGTCTTCTCCCATCGCGAGAACGACACGTCGGGAATTCGAATCCGACCCGGTGTCGTTCGCGTCTGTGCAGCGGCCCCCACCACAAACCCGACAGGATTCTTCCTCAAATACAATTCGATCATTGTCGCAAGCACGATGGCTAATCGAGACTCGAAAAAACTCAGCGCCTTTTCCACCACCACGCCGTCGATCAGTTCGCACAGCTTCATCTGTATCACGTCATCTTCGACCGCCGTTCCGGGTGCCGGATGCATCCGAATCCGTCCCAGCGGAATGTCACCCAGCCGATCAACCAGATCCGCAACGGTTTCGATACCCGAGCCTATTTGCAGATGATCGGTGTCGATTTGGCTGGACACGAGTGTCGACATGACGCACCAACCCTTTCACGAAAATCAATGAGCACCGACGACAACACCGGGGCCTGCCGCTTTCTGGCGTTCCTGTTCCTCTGCAGCCTCGTGAGGATGTCGTTGCCGAACGGCCGCGTAACCCTGATTATGAAGCTCGTGAGCCAGCGAGGCGTCGCCCGTTTCCACAATTTTTCCAGCCAGCATCACATGAGTAAACTGAGGGATATTGTATTCCAGCAGCCGCTCGTGATGCGTAATGATCAGCACGCCCATCTGCGGACCCGCCAGTTTTCGCAATCCCTCGCTGACGACGCGAACAGCATCGCTGTCGAGTCCACTGTCGGTTTCGTCAAGGATCGCAAACCTGGGTTGCAACATTGCGAGCTGCAGAATCTCCATCCGCTTTTTCTCACCGCCGGAAAACCCTTCGTTCAGATAACGCCGGGCAAATTCGATATCCATCCCCAATTGTTCCATGCGTTCCTTGAGTTCCTTGCGGAAATCTCGCATGGGAATCAGCCCTTCGCCTTCTTTGCGAACCGGGTTGCGGATGTTTGTCACGGCGTGACGCAGAAAGTCGGCCACCTTCACACCGGGAATTGTGACCGGATATTGAAAGGCCAGGAACAGACCCAGCCGCGCTCGTTCACACGGATCGAGTTCGTTCAGGGGCGTGCCATCGATTTCGATCGATCCCGAAGTGACTTCGTACTTGGGATGGCCGACCAGAGTATACGCGAGGGTACTCTTTCCCGATCCGTTGGGACCCATCAACGCATGCGTCTCGCCCTGACGGATGTCGAGACTGACCCCCTTGAGGATCGGTTTGTCTTCGACAGAAACATGTAAATCGGTGATTTTCAGCAGACTGGACATTGCGATGGAAAACTCGTGAGTGATTGTAAAAGTGGAACTTGCGGGTTTGCTTCGGGTCAGAGATTCATTTACTTCGGGTCAGAGATTCATTTGCTTGAGGTCAGAGATTCAAGATCAGACTAAAGCCTGAACTCCAACGACAAAAAATTCTCAGACGACTTCTGTCAGATTTTGTGTGATTGGCAGTGCGACACGACCCGTATGGTGCGGGATTGGCAACACTTCCAATGATTTTGTGATTCTCTTGGCCTTGATCTTGTCCTGAATTCGCATCAAGCCTTCGAGCAACGCTTCGGGGCGAGGTGGACAGCCGGGAACGTACACGTCGACAGGCACGACCAGGTCAACACCTTTCACAACGTGGTAGCCGTATTTGAAATAAGGACCGCCACCGACGGTGCAGGCACCCATTGCGATGACGTATTTGGGGTCGGGCATTTGTTCGTAAAGGCGACGGACCCGGCTGGCCATTTTGTACGTCACAGTCCCTGCCACGATCATCAGATCTGCCTGTCGCGGCGTGGCCCGAAACGCACCGGCCCCAAACCGGTCCATATCAAAACGACTTGCACCGGCCGCCATCATTTCAATTGCACAGCACGCCAGACCAAACGTCATCGGCCAAATACTCGATTGCCGAGCCCAATTCATCGCCTGTTCGAGCGATGTTGTGATGACGTTTTCTTCAAACCGGCCTTCGATCCATGTCGTCATGTTTATCCCGTCCATTTCCTGTCGTTTGATTGCGTTACAACGTTGCCGCCGAAACAGCAATCCTAACAGCAATCTCACTCGCTTTCATCTGTCCGCCAACCAAACTTCCCGCGAACCAGGATCCGGATTCGTCTCATTTTTCAGAATCGAATGTCAGTCAGCTTACCTTGGCCGCTGACAACCTTTGGGCGGATTCCGGATTCACTGTGTTACCATGTTGTTGCAGCGTTGCCATGTTGCCGCAGCGGCCTTTTAGCGATCGCATCAGGAAAACTCGACCAAAACCGGCTGGACATCAGCCTTGCGAACTTGCCAGATGAAATTCGCAACAGCCATCGCCGTCACGACAACACGACGCCAACGTCAACGGCACTCCCAAAACCTGTTCGAACACCTGCTGTTCTAACTCGCAAATCCCGGAATCCTGTTGTGCCAAATCGTGATACGGACAGTGATTTTCCCTCAAAATCGGCAACAACGAGTGTGAATCAACCTCAACCGAAAAACCTCGCTCGGAAAGGGACGCCCCCAATTGAGCGAATCGCTCGGAAATGACCGACCCCTGAACGTTGGCACTGTACTGCCGGACCATTGCGTCACGGATTCGCCCCGTCACCCGTTGCCGGATTTCAGGCTCTTCAATCGTATGCAGTTCACTCCACAACAACCGGGCCAAATCGGAATAGTTGTCGCCCAACTGCCGCCGACCCTGATCAGTAATCCGGTAAGTATGGTGCGGTCGACCACGCCCCTCGCGAATCGCCCGACGACCGACGAGCCCAAGCGACTGCAGCCGCCCCAATCGCTGCCGAACAGCGGTCGCCGTAACACCCGCCGCATCACACAGTTCCTGAACGGTCCCTTCACCCAGCCGCTGAAGGCTTAGCAAGAATGAATGGTCATCATGCTCCAGTGAAACCTTCATCGAAAACCACTCTCAACAAGACCGCAACACGCGCCTGACGGCCAATCCGCTCGAGCTACTTGTCTCGGGGGCAATATCGGCGTCACATGATTTTAGCCTGTTTGATAATTAAAACAATAGTTGCAGCGAAAAATGAAATAACTTCTCTGGAATGAGAAACCAACCATGATTTGCAGCAGATTTCCAATTGAAACCGATTCCGGATTTCCTTCCGCCAAAAAAACACTCGGCCTGTTTCGAATGTGCAGGATTTGACCACCGACACTGTGACAACATCATTTGATGCCCCGGATCAGGTGTTGCCTCAAGCCTTGTGACGGGACTTCTAATTGATCATGCAATTTAACGAGCGACTGGAATCAACACCGAACAACTCGTGACGACGACTTTTCGGCGCTTTCACCGTCGCTGATGCACCCACAGGCGGCACGATAGTACAACTCGCACTTATCCTTTTTCTCGGTCTTCGTGTCGCAATAGCCATTGTTTCCGCTCGATCCCACCTCCGTATCCGGTCAATTCGTGATTTGTTCCTACAACTCTGTGACATGGTGCAACGATGTTGACGGGATTCGAACCATTAGCCATCCCGACAGCACGGTACGCTGTTGGTCGACCAATTCGCTTTGCAATTGCTCCATAAGAGACGATTGTCCCCGCTGGAATCTTACGCAGCGCATCCCAGACCTGATGTTGAAAATCGGTCCCGTTCGTCGCCACGCCAATTTGGTCAATCGTCGTCAGGTCGCCCGCAAAATAGTCTTTCAGACGCGATACGGCATCGCAGGGATGCTGCGGGCGATGCAGGGCGTAATTGCGATAGTGCCGAGCCAGCAATCGATGCAAACGGTGTTCATAACCTTCAAAATCGACGGCTCGTACCTTTGCACCGTCGAGAACCACGTATACAACGCCCAGCGGCGAAACAAATTCATGTTGATAAAGTTCCATCATTTTTTACCCACGTTGCGTGTATTTTGACGAAGATCGCTGAGTGATTGCCTGAGTAGAATTGCTGCGTAACCCCGCCACGGCCGCCAGTTCTCTGCCCTTAACCGAAGAGCCGTCGGACTGAGTCCGGTTGCTTTGACCAGACCGCAATCGGTTGCGGGAAATGCGTCCGGCCAACCTGCGGCCCTTAACAAGATGTATTCGGCGGTCCATTCGCCAATTCCCGGAAGAGCAATGAGTGCGTTACGTACCCGGTCAGGATCGGCACCTGGGTCCAATCGAATTTTTCCCTCGGCGACGGCGGTCGCAAAAGATTTGACCGTTTGCGCTCGTCGATCAGTCAGGCCTGTTGCCCGAAGCTCCTGGATATTTGCTGCGGCCAATATCTCGGCACCGGGGAAAAAAGTGTCGAGCGAATCGAACGGCGTCATGTTGGGACGTCCAAAACGTCGGGCAAGGCGGCCGGACAACGTCGTCGCGGCTTGAACGCTGATTTGCTGTCCAAGAATCGCCCGGACACCGCATTCAAATCCGTCGAACGCTCCCGGCACTTGCGTACCTGGCCATCGTTTCAATAGAGGAGCTAACAACGGGTCTACCAACAGACGTTCTGCAACCCCGATCGGATCGGCGCGAACATCTTTCGCGTGGACAGGCCAGGCAGCGAACCGGGAAACAAGGCGGGATGACAATGTGAAACGCAAGTATCAGACCTGACACTTCGTTTAACGGGCCGTGTCGCCGCCTGGTCACCGCCGATGGGCACTTTCGAATTTGGCGACGGCGAGGAATGGAAATACCGGTCGTTGAAAAACGGGGACTGGAACAAGGAAGACGCGGAACCAGTCCCCGTTTTTCAGGCAGAAAAATTTTCAATGCCGGTCAACTTATCGCCTTGCTGCGCGCATTGTTGCGGCGATGCGGACGAGGACTGTGTTGGCTCGTTGTTCGGCGTCGCGGCCTGCTTTCGAGAGGCTGGCCTGCGCCGAAGCGACAACATTTTGCACCGTCTTGCGATGGGACTCAAAATCGGTTACCGCCTGACCCAAACCGGGGAACGACGTTTTGGTCGCTACATAATTCCTGTAAATGTCGTCAAATTTGTGCCTCTGTCCGGCTCCGCTGGTCGTTCCCACATCAATTTCCTTGACCGAACGTGACAACGCCGAAAGTGAATCCCGCAGCCAACGACGTGCGTCCTGCCAATCCTGTTTGTCCTTGTTGTCACATGTTCGCCGCTCGTCGGCTGACAGATCCCGATTCAGGGAATTCAAACGAGCAATGCTTGAGCCGAGTTCCTTTCGGATCGACGCCAGCCGGACTTCCAGTTGTAAAATTCCGTTCCAGCTCGATTCGATCGCATCCCGCAGTCGCCAGTCAGCGTCCGAGCAGCCGGAACCCGTTGGCATTCCGGTTTGAACACCCGCCTGAACGGTCAATTCAGTCCCTGAAAAAGGGAATTCCGGTGATTGGTACGGTTGCGTGCAGGGTTCGATCCAGATTGACAGTTCCAGATTGTTGTCGATCGCGGGGGTTGGCAAAATCTGATCCAGCAGCGGAGACGTTCCACCCGCCGAATCGAAGCTGTGGCCGTTCAGCGCCCAGCACAAGATCCGTTCCTCCACCAATCCCGCTGCCGCGACGAGGCCACGCACCGATAATCGCTGCACGATTTGAGGATCCGCAAACAGCACCGGAGGGATCGAAATCGTCAAACCGTACGGGGCCGATGCTGGCCGAAACCAGGCCCAGACTACATATTTGCCCGATGCGTCGAGTGGCACGGGCTCCCAGTTCACTGACGGTGGTCTGTGCGCGAGCAACATATTTGGCTTCGGAAAATGGCGAATTCGCTCACGGTATTCGGACGCAACTCCGTAACTGTTCACTTCCTGAAAAAGCGGGATGCCATCAGTTACAAGAGCCACCATAATAATATACCAGCGCCACTCGTTTCCAGTGAATCCCGCTTGCTTCAGGCGGCTTTTGGCAGGTAAAACGCCCGGAAGCAGGACAGAACAATCATTCCTCATACAATCCGGATCGACGCATCGGTCAAACATCGCTCTGTAAGCGGTACTTTGGACGATATCAAATGCTAGCTGAAACGATGCTCTCGAAAGCGAGGACAGCTTCGGGATCTCCGGCACCGGCACATTACGATGAGGCGAGCCAATGACGATACTTTATTCCGACGACCGGTTCCTGAATCATGAGACGGGGAGTCATCGCGAATGTCCTGAACGTCTGAAATCCATCTCGGCGGAATTGAAAAAGACGGGACTTGCGGCGCGATGCCAGTCTCGGGAAACCCGCCTCGCCACGATCAACGAACTCTCGCAAATTCACGGTGGCATGTACGTTGATCGCGTGGACCGGTATGCCAGGGAAGGCGGCGGCTGGATCGAAGGCGATACATTCATGTCGCCGCAATCGTACGATGTGGCGTGCCGGGCGGCGGGGACCAGTCTCGCCGGTGTTGATGCGGTGATGCAGGGACCGGAAAAACGGGCGTTATGCCTGATTCGACCACCGGGCCATCATGCAC
>JANXOO010000754.1 GCA_025353525.1 Schlesneria sp.
GACGTTGGTCTGTCGCAACTTTTGAGCAGTTGGTCTCGGTATTTTCTGGCCAATTGTCCTGCCACGCTGATTCCTGCGAGATCGCATGAAATTTGAGACTCGGGCCAATTCCACGTCGCTTCGATCATCGCAAGTTCCCATCGAAGAGCAACTTCGGTGTAGGTGTAGACTGCACTCGACTGATCTTAGAAGTCTGTCTCAGCGTTCACAAGTCGCAGTTTTTCGGCGGTTGAATGCGAACTGTCGCAATTGGGCGGCGTTGCAATTGGCGAGCGACGCCGAAGGAGATTGGCTCGTCGTACACAGCTTGGAAAGCGGATCGAACACGCTTGGTGGGAGCGAGATGTCTTTGTTGGCGATCTTGCGTTGCCAGGCGGCACGAAGATCGTGTCGAAGGAGGCGTACTACTTGGCTGGAAAGCCGGAAATCAGCAAGGTCTACTCGTGTGATGACGCCGTGCTGCTGTCGATCAAGAACCGGCACGATGGACCGTGGGATGAAACGGAGCGGTTGAGGGAGTAGAGTTGAGCCGAATGAGATTCGTTCTGCTTGTCGTTTCAATTGATTTGGCAGTGATGTCTGTTATTCTTCAAGCTGAGACTTCGCATGGAATCGTCCCGGCGATTTTCTCATTTGCAGGCTTGCCTCCTCGAAGGCGTTGAATGTGACCGATCACAAACCTGAAACATACCGGCTTCTGGAACTGTTTCGGCCTGTCGCATTGGTGATCCTGATAGCGATTAGCGGGATCGTGGTCTGGTCATATCACAACTTCGAGTGGTCGGGATTCTTGACGTATCTTGTCGTCGGCTTCTTTGTGGGGAGCATCACCGGTGGACTCGTCGGTGTTCCTCTGATCTCATCGTGGGCGGTGATGGGAATGACTGGTGGACTTTTCGAGGGTGTGTATCGTGGCTGGCAATACTATGGCTGGATCGGCGCAGTTCCTGGTGGCATGATCGGTGTTGTCTGCGGCATCGTTGTCGCCATGCTGCTATCGATGTGCATGTCTTTCATCTTGGTGATGTGTGGCATCGACCCATTTGTGAATGCAGAAACGGGGGAAGGACAAAAGACTCATACGACCTGAGAGCCGAGTCCGTGCAGTTGAAGGAGGAGTGTTGATGGCTTTCGATGATTCCCTCGCCGGTGGAATCCGAGACGCATTAGCCGACAAACTGAATATCGAAGAGAAGAAGATGTTCGGGGGTGTCGGCTTCCTCCTTAACGGGAATATGCTTGTCGGGGTGTGGAAGGACTCGCTCATCGTTCGTGTCGGCCCGGACGGATACGCAGATGCACTGCTGAGGCCGCATGTTAAAGAGTTCGACATCACCGGCAGGCCGATGAAGGGCTGGGTGTTGGTCGAGCCTGAAGGCATTAGAGAGGATGCCCAATTGAAGGACTGGATTGACCGGGGGAAATTTAAAGGGGACATTCTACTTTTCTAGCCGAGGGCGACCTCTTGGCCGCATTGAGGTGTCAAGTCCGAGTTGGTTTGCAGCCTGCTGTTGCCATTCTATCCCTCCGAACGGCGTTCCTCGTGCGACGCTTTTACGAAGCGAGGCAAGTTCGGCTTCGGTTTCGATGCTATTGACATATTGAGTCCAGTTCGGCGATTTCGGGACGGGGTCTTCGGAAATCAAAAGGTAACCGTTCACAGACTGGGGACGGTTACGGTCGGGGGAGATATGCTGAAGCATAACCTACACCGAGTGGACCGCTGCGAAGCGTTGGTTCCAGACTCGACCATTCCCAATCCTGACTCCGTTTGACCATGTCGGCACGGAGTGGATTCCGCTCAACGTATCGGAGGACTGTCCAGTAGTGTTCGTCAGATTGCACAGGGAACGCTTTAAACCGCCCCTGCCAGACATGACCGCGCGCCTTGTAGTGCCG
>JANXOO010000773.1 GCA_025353525.1 Schlesneria sp.
TCACGGTCGCCTTCAACCTCGCGCAGGA
Source organism: Schlesneria sp. (assembly GCA_025353525.1). Lineage (GTDB taxonomy): Bacteria > Planctomycetota > Planctomycetia > Planctomycetales > Planctomycetaceae > Schlesneria. The sequence goes on from JANXOO010000773.1 coordinate 29, forward strand.
AAATGACTTGCTGGTCGTTGATCTCGCTGATAATGATTCGGGCCAATTCCATTTTTACGAGCACAACCAAAGCTCCTGAAGCCAGGGACAAAGCAATTTCTCAAATGACGGAAGTACGTCGGCACGATGGCATACCTTGAGTATATTCGGCCACGCGCCAATTGAAATGGATAAGTGGACTTCGAGGCAAGTCGTGCAGGAGGAATGAAATGACCGGGATTCGTTGCTGGCAGGTAGATGCATTCACCGATCGTCCGTTTGGCGGCAATCCGGCAGCCGTCTGCTGGCTCGACGCCGAAGCCGGGAAAGACTGGATGCAGGCCGTAGCATCCGAAATGAATCTGTCCGAAACCGCGTTTGTCAGGCCGATCGAAGGTGGCCTGGAACTGCGCTGGTTCACTCCGACGATCGAAGTCGATCTCTGCGGACATGCGACTCTGGCGACAGCACATGCGTTGTGGGCAGAAGGGCTGGCGTCTTCGACCGAGCCGCTTAGTTTCCACACGCGTAGCGGCGTTCTGACGTGCCAACGTCACGGTGATTTTATCGAACTTGATTTTCCCGCCACACCTCCTTCGGTGATCGAAACTCCGAATCAGTCACTGTTTGACGCACTGGGAATCGAATCGGGATTCGTCGCAACGTCGCGGTTTTACCAGATGGTTGTCGTCGATTCGGCAGCGACCGTTCGTCGATTGACGCCCGATTTTCGAATGCTGGAACGTGAAAAAACGCTGGGTGTGATCGTCACGGCCCTTTCGGATGATGCCCGATTCGATTTCGTATCGCGTTTCTTCGCCCCGGCGATGGGTGTCGACGAAGATCCTGTGTGTGGCTCGGCCCATTGCTGCCTGACGCCTTACTGGGCGGCCCGTCTCGGTCGGACCAGTCTGTCAGCCTTCCAGGCGTCGGCACGTGGCGGCGTTTTAAGGTTGCGACTCGAAGGTGACAGGGTGATTCTCGGTGGCCAGGCGGTCACCGTTTGGCGTGGCGAGTTTTTCGGTTGAACTTTTGGCGGCTGCGCGGACATGCGAACTCGTTGACTGTATAATCCCGATGCCTCGCCCGTTTGAACTGAGTGCGGCAACTTTGGAATGCCATTTGGGAGCCACCACTTTGAAAGCCGCCTTTATCCGACAGACCGGCGCACCATCTGCCATCGAATTTGGTGAACTGCCGACGCCCGATCCGAAATCGACGGAGGTTCTTGTCAAAGTCGGGGCCGTCGCCGTCAATCCGATCGACACCTACATTCGGGGCGGCGTCGTGTCGATGATCTCGGGTTTTCCGTATATTGTGGGTTCTGATCTTGCCGGAACGGTCGAAAAAGTCGGCAGTGAAGTCAAACGGTTCAAAGCGGGCGACCGCGTTTGGGGCAGTAATCAAGGGCTGTTCGGTCGACGCGGTACGTTCGCGGAATTTGCGTCGGTCGATGAACGGTGGCTTTATCCTACCCCCGCCCGTGAAACTGATGCCGAAGCGGCGGCAGGAGCACTGGTTGGCCTGACCGCTCATATGGGACTATTCTTGCACGCGGGTCTTGGACCGGGCGAAGTGGTGTTCGTGAACGGTGGTTCGGGAGGCGTCGGTTCGTCCGTGATCCAGTTGGCGAAAGCGGCGGGTGCATTCGTTGTGACGACCGGGGGCAACGACGAAAGCCGGGCGATCTGCAAAAAACTGGGTGCCGACCTGGTGCTGGACTACAAGGCGAATAATCTGGACGATCAAATTCGCGGATTCAGCCAGCCGCACGGGGGTGTTCACGTCTGGTTTGAAACACAGCGCGAACCTACCCTGGACCGAACTGTGTCATTGATGGCACCCCGAGGCCGGATCGTGCTGATGGCGGGGCGCGCGTCGCGTCCCGAGTTTCCTGTCGGCCCGTTTTACGTCAAGGACCTGCGAATGCTCGGATTTGCCATGTTTAACGGTTCTCCCGAAGAACAGCGTGCAGCCGCCGAGAAACTGAATACACTGTACGAATTCGATCGCTGGAGACCGTTGATTGGAAAAGTCATGCCGCTGGCCGAGGCCGTCGCGGCACACCAGCTTCAGGAAGACAATACATTGCAAAAACTGGGAACGATTCGAGGCAAGATCGTGCTGACACCGTAATCCGGACGAGGCAGAAACAATATACTCCGCGCGGTCTGAATTGAGCCCGCTGAAAACTCAGACGATTGCTGGAAAGTACGTTTCCAACGCTGCATCTGCACCGAACGCGGAAACTGACCTTCAAACGACACTTCATTCTGG
>JANXOO010000803.1 GCA_025353525.1 Schlesneria sp.
CGATTCTCAAGATGCCACAGCGAGTGGCAGCCTGAGCCGCTTTTGATAATCGGCATTTTATAAACAACACCCCCGGCATGTGATCGTGCCGGGGTGTTTTCGTATTTGCCATTCTTTCGCTCGGCGTGTCAGGGCTTTACTTCACCCGGCCAGCAAATATCATGTATTGAGATTGAGTCTTAATGTGAGCGCCATGGGCGGGGAGAGTTCCTTCAATGCGTCCTCGTTTCAATCCCCTGTTCAACGGTAAAAGGAGCGGGTTTACACTGATCGAGGTGCTGGTGGTCATCGCGATCATTGCGGTGCTCATTGGCTTGTTGCTTCCTGCCGTACAGCAAGCTCGTGAAGCAGCCCGACGAGTGCAGTGCAAGAACAATTTGAAGCAGATCGGATTGGCGCTGCACAATTATCACGATGTTTATCTCACGTTTCCCATCGGGTATTGCTCGCGAATGAAGTACGTCGACGGTGCCAAAGATACGGCATTGGGATGGGCCTGGTCTGCTTATCTACTGCCATTTCTGGACCAGGGACCGCTTTACAACCAGTTCGACTGGACGCTTCCGCCTCAGAACTTCACGGGAATTCAGACGCATATCCCGGCTTTTACTTGTCCGACGGATATCACTCCAGCAGGTCCGTTTGCTGTTCCGAATTCGACCGGAGGATCGGTTGGAACGGCCGGGGTATCCAGCTATGCCGGAATTTGTGGTGGCGATGAGTCTGAAGTCGCGAGTGCTACCGGAAGCGGGATTTTTTTTAGAAACAGCTCTGTCCGAATTTCTGATATTACCGATGGTTCAAGTTATACAATCGCCGTCGGCGAACGGGCATTTTCACAAGCTCGCGGGATCTGGGCGGGTGCTCTGAACTACGGAATCGTGACTCGGGGAACGAGCAATCGAAATCCAGGCACCGGCCAAACGAAACCGGCCGCTTGCCTGGTCTTATCACATTGTCATTTGAACAATCCGCTGACTGATCACGATGGAGGACTCGATGACCTTGGGAGCCTCCACATCGGCGGATCCAACGCTCTGTTTACTGATGGCTCAGTGCGATTTATGCACAACGTTCCCGGTGACAATCCGGACGGCAGCTACTCGTCCGAAAGCCGGATCCTGCAGGCTCTCGGTACGCGTGGCGCGGGCGAAATTGTTCCCGGTGACGGGGTTAATTGAACCGGCGGACGATGAATCACGGAAGATTCACAGGAATATAAGTCCCGATGGTGCTGGATGTCGTTGTCACGATATCCGTCCCGGTACCCCCGTCGACTCTCAGCATTGTGATATTGGAGAGTATAAATGCAGCTTTGTCATCGCCAGCGCCGAGCGTGATGTTTACTGAAGAGGCTGGAACGCCAACAAGAGAAATCGCATCGCCGCCTGCCCCCAGGTCAGCGACCAGATTCAATTGACCAGAAAAGGCAGCGCTAAACGAATTTGTGGCGTTGGGAGTCGTAGCGGGCAAAACTACGATCGATGTTGAGTTCGCCCCTTCGACCTTAAGTAGCCCGGCCTGATACGTGACTGAGACAGAGCTTGCATTAGCATCACCTGTCAACGTCAATGTTTTCGTGCCTGGATTATATGCGACCGTCACTTTGCTTGCCGGAATCAGCGTACCGATCGAAATTGATCTGGAGGCCGACGGAATTCCGTTGGCGATGACCGAAATCTGGTAAACGCCATCGGGGATTTTTGCAGGTAATGAAAACAGGCAATTCGTTTGCCTGGCACCGGAGGCAACGAGCCCAGGGCTCCAGTTTGTCGTTCGCAGGTACTGAATGCTTCCTTTGGGGTCCTTCAGTCGTACGATCGGGTAATTGGTCGAATTGTTGCTGTCATCCCCAAACGTCGACCCCTCGGTAAGTCCGTTCAGTTGGGTCCCGGAGAGTGAATAAACCGTATCCGAGATTTTTGTTACCGTGGAAATTGTTGGAGCCCATGTCGGGTCAGGAGTGCCAGGCGGCGTGTAATCCCAGTTTCCACCATTGCCTGACGTCAACAGCACATGTCCGTTTGGAAGTACCAGCAGGCTGTTGTTAAATGCTGGATTGTTTGCCAGATCGGTGGCGAGTGTTCCGGATGTCGGAGTGACATCGGTGAGTGAATTTGCCACCGGATCAAAATCGAAAAGCCTGGAAGGTGGTGTGAAAAGAGGGTCGCTCGTATCTGCGATGAACAGCACATGCCCGTTAGGAAGTACTGCAGCAGGCGCGTCATCGCAACCCATTTTCGCAGGAAGTGAGGGCCCTTGCCTCCACGTATCCGAGGCAGGGAAGTAGATCACCGTGTTATTGTTGGCACCGACGAGAAAAACATTGCCGGTGGGCAATAAAATCATTGGCCCAAGCTCGGCGCCAAATTTTTTAACATCAGAAAGCGGGACAGGGACTGGACCAGTATTGACCCATTTTCCCGTGGCTGGAATGTATCGTTGAGCTGTTCCAGCCCCCGTGGCAGGGCTGGCAAACACGTCGTAGGACAGGACCGTTCCATCAGGCAGGATACACCAGGATTCTTCGTCCGATCGGTCGGCTCGCAGTTTGACACCGGATCGCGACCAGGAATTTCTCACTGGATCGAACAAAAAACTGTTGGCATTCGTCAACGACCCCGTCAAAATATTGCCGCCTTGCAACATTTCAGTCGCGACATCGCCGAAAAGAAATTCGGGATGACTTGCCGTCGGAGTCCATGAATTCGTCACAGGATCATAGAATTCGCCCGAGTTATCGAAGGTTTGAAGTCCCACCGTCGTTGTGTATTCACCACCAACAACAAACAGCTTTCCGTTCGGAAGCACCCA
>JANXOO010000833.1 GCA_025353525.1 Schlesneria sp.
GCTTCGTTGCCAGCTCGCGGACCGACGGGACCAATTCGCCCGCTCGTAACGCACCGCTTGCCACCGCATATTTGACTTGCCGCGAAATCTGCTCGAAGATCGCGACGCCGTTCGACGGATGAATCTCGAAGAACATGACCGCCTCCATTACTGTACTAGTCAGATAGTACGGTATTCTTCAGGGCGACGATTGTCAACCGGAAAAATAATAAAAAACTTTTCGGCGGAACGAGGAGTCTTTGGCCGACGATGAAACATCGTTCCTTCCCGGTTGTTGATTCGCACCTTCGGCCTATACTCTCATGTACGAAAAGAGTCCGACAACCGTTTCCCTTTAGAGACCGTCATGCCGAATACAAGTCGTCCCGCGAATCTGCTCGAACTGCGTCAAAGTGGCTGGGTCTCAAAATCCGTCAAGCAGGAACTTCGCGATAATTTTTTGATAGCACTCGCGAAGGGGGAAGCTCTTTTTCCCGGAATTGTTGGCTACGAACATACCGTCATTCCAGAAATCAATATCGCGCTGATCGCCGGGCATGACATGCTTTTTCTGGGAGAAAAAGGGCAGGGGAAAAGTCGCCTGATGCGAACACTGCCCCGGTTCCTCGACGAAGCTCTTCCTTATATCGCACACCCCGACGCCCCGCTTCACGATGATCCGTACAAGCCGATCACACGTGTCTGTCGGGAAATGGTCAACCGGTTTCCTGAGGAGCAGATTCCGATCAAATGGTGGCCGCGTGAGGAACGGTATGTCGAGCGACTTGCACCAGGTACAAAGTTCGCCGACATCATTGGCGAAATCGATCCCGCACGACTCGCGGCCGGAACGAGCATGTCTGCCGAAGAGTCGCTCCACTTCGGTCTGATCCCGCGCATGCATCGTGGCATCTTTGCCATGAACGAATTGCCGGAACTGGACGAACTGGTTCAGGTCGGAATGTTCAACATTCTGGAAGAACGCGACGTGCAGATTCGCGGGTTTCCAATCAAATTCGATATCGATGTTCTGATTCTCTTTTCGGCCAATCCGGCGACATACAATCGTAGCGGCAAGGTGATACCGCAGCTCAAGGACCGAATTGGCTCGGTCATCCACACGCACTATCCCGAAGACCGTGATCTTGGAATCGAGATCATGGATCAGGAGACGAGCATCGATCTGGGCGAACCGTTTCCGGTGATTGTTCCCCGGTTCATGAAAGAAATCATCGAAGAACTGAGTGTCGTTGCGCGGAAGTCGAAGTACATCGACCAGCAATCGGGCGTCAGCGCCCGGTTCAGTATCGCCAACTATGGCACAATGATCGCCAGCGCCCGCCAGCGGGGAGCCCGATTGGGCGAATGCCCGTCCGTACCCAGGATCAGCGACCTGGGACACTTGTATTCGTCATCGCTCGGCAAACTGGAACTCGATCTGATGGGCAGTCATCAGATGAGCGAACGTCAAATCCTGGATTCATTGATCGCCGAAGCGATCCGTACGGTTTTCAGCGAATACGTCGATGAGCACGGACTGGACGAGATTGCCCGGATTTTCGGTCAGGGAGTGAAGATCGAAGTCGGTGACATGCTTCCTTCGTCGCACTATTCTGATCGCTTGAAACGCGTTCCTCCGGCGTGGGACAAAGCGTTCGAAGTGAACGCATCGAGCGACCCGGCCGTGCGTGCATCGTGCGTCGAGTTCGTATTGGCGGGCTTGTACGCCACCGAGAAGATCTCCCGCAGTCAATCGCGAGGGGAAATTCGATACGAGACGTGAGGAAAGAAAAGGCGTGAAGTTCGTGAGAGAAAGGCACAAAAAGCAGATCCGAGGTATCCGAGGTGAGCCCGGTAGCGTTAGCTCCGGGGTTCTTACGATGAAGTTCTGATCGTCAATAGTTTCTGCGACCTGCATCTGTTCCTTTTTTCACTGCCCCCTGTGTCTCTGCCCCACTCCAAGGTTCACGGCATGATGAGTCCGACAATTCCCGGCGGTGTGATCCATACCTATCAACGGTACGATCCGATGAACATCCCCGGCCCATCCGGGCCACCTCCCGATCTGGTTTCGCCCGCATTTCAGCACATGCTCGAATTCGGCGACATGAGAGAGTTGACCGAAGAAGAATTGGCGCGAGCCATCAAGCTCGATATTCGCCAGATCGCGGGACTTGGGCCCAGTCTCGAATCGCTTCGTCGCATGTTACTCGAACGCAAACAAAAGATTCTTGCGACATGGGAAACGAAAACAGTTGTCGTCGAGGCCAGGCGGTCGTTCACGAAACTGGCTCATAACACGCACCCTCCCGACGAACTGAAGTTGGCGTTTCGGAAGGCGGTCGATGACGAACAGATTCGAGACCTCGAACGGCTGTGGTATCGGACGGGGAACGATAATTCGCGATTCGCCAGGCAACTTGTTCAGCTCGTCGACAGGTTGGGAGACACGTACCAGATCGACGAACTTGCCGCGAAATACGAATTCACCGGACGAAAACCGCTGACCATCGAACTCGCACTGGCGGTGAAAGAGGAACTGGAAACGATCGAGCGGCTGTTGAAACAACTCGACGAAGCGGCAAAGACGGCTCAGATTGCCGTGATCGATCTGTCGGAAATGAGCCAGTTTGCGGACGCAGAGCAGCTTGAGGGCCTTGCCGAAATGCAGCGGCAGGTCGAAGAGATGGTACGACAGTTGGCCGAACAACAGGGCCTGGAAAAGACGAAGAACGGCTATCAACTGAGTCCCCGTGCCTATCGCATTTTCCAGGGGAAGTTGCTGGAACAGATTTTCAGTCAGCTTCAGGCGTCGCGTACGGGCCGACATCAGGGCCCGATTCAGGGCGAAGGTGCTGTCGAATTACCCGTGACGAAAGAATATGAATTCGGCGATTCGGTCTCGCAAATGGATATCCCCCAGTCGCTGGTCAACGCGATGATTCGGGATCCCTCGCGTCCGCTGCGGATGCGGTCCGAGGACATCGTGATTCATCGGACTCGCAACAATCCGAAGTGCGCGACGACCGTGTTGATGGATATGAGTGGCTCGATGCGGCAGGGGGGACAATACGTCAATGTCAAGCGGATGGCTCTGGCACTGGACGGACTGATTCGACGTGAGTATCCCGGCGACTTCCTGCAATTCATCGAGATGGCCAGTTTCGCGAAGCCGCGTCATTTCAGTGAAGTCGCATCATTGCTGCCGAAAACCGTCACGATTTTCGATCCTGTGGTGCGCTTGCGAGCCGACATGAGTCGCGACGACATTACCGAATCGGATATCCCGCCACATTTCACGAACATTCAGCACGCATTGCAACTTGGGAGACAGTTCCTGTCGACGCGAGACACACCCAATCGCCAGATGGTGCTGATTACAGACGGTTTGCCGACCGCGCATTTCGAAGGTCCGTTGTTGTATCTGCTCTACCCGTCCGATCCGGCAACGGAAGCGGCAACCATGCGCGAGGCCATGCTTTGTCAACGGGAAGGGATTGTGATCAATATCTTTTTGTTGCCGAGCTGGAACCAGTCGCGTGAGGACATCCGGTTTGCGCATCGCCTTGCCGAATCGACCAAAGGCCGGGTCTTTTTCACGGCTGGCCGGGACCTCGACCGATTCGTCGTCTGGGACTACGTCAATCGAAGAAAGTCGATCATCGGTTAGGTCGGACAAAGCCCAGGTAAGTGACTCTGCTGTCTTCGGGATGCATTCTCACGCCATCGCAACCGAAATTTCTGAATCCCGAACGGGGGTTCTTCATCGTTTGCGTGCGCTCCATTTAACCCTATTTCCCTGATGCGGAAATCGGCGAAGTTTTGAGATTACCATCGAAACCGAACGACCCTGGCGATAAGATCGGGCGTGTTCGTTGACCGTGGAGGGCACAATTGTGGCAGTCAATTGACCCGATGGATTTTTTTTCGTCTCGATTCTCTACTATCCCGTTGTGGCGTTTTATTCTGCCGTCATGGCTGGTGCTCGCGTTCTTGCGATCATCCCGTTCCTTGTCGCGTGCCCGCTCGGATATTGGTATGTCATCTCGACGCGAATCGCCTTTTACCGGAGTTTTGATTTTCTTTGCAAACTTGCTTACGGCGAGCATCCGGATGAAAATCAACATAATCCAAAAATCGATCAAATCGGCCGCCGCCTGCTCGGTTGCATCGCAGGAATGCCGTTAATCGTGTGATACATCAACGTGCCTGTCGTCATTGTTGCTGTTGGTGTTCGTGGGACTCAAATTGGAACAACGTGGATAGTGACAAAGCTTTTCTGAGATTCAGGGCGTTCCCTGACTTTGAAATAACGTCATCCTGTTTTGGCACACTCTGACCAACCACTGCCTGGCTTTCGGTTCGGTAGGGACTTTTCGAGGTTGCTGCTAAGATTCGGCGGTATCTCAGGTTTCGCCGTCCGAAAAAGGCCCGCCGATGGTTCGCGATTTTGTTAACGAGAGTCTGTCGCACGATCCCGTCCACGGGTACATCCCGTTCATTGCGAGGGCCGGTCTTCCTGCCGGAGAAGCGGCCGAGCAGGACGTGATCGACCATCCGTGGGTGCAGCGGATGCGACACATTCACCAGCTTCAGACGGCATGGTGGGTCTTTCCGTCTGCGGAACATATGAGGTTTCAGCATGTGCTGGGCGCCATGCACCTGGCATCGGTTGCTATCGATCACTGGTATGAATCGCTCTGCGATGCCTGTCGCAATGTTCCGTCACGAGCGTACGTCGAGAGTCTGCTGCGGATGGCCGGTTTGCTGCATGATGTTGGCCATGGCCCGTTCGGACACTTTTTCGATGATCACTACCTGGATCAATTCGGTGTGACCCACGAAGACATCGGCGGTGCGGTAATTGAGGGGGAACTGGCCGACATCCTGCGACGCATTCGTCGCAACCCCGGCGGCAAACTGCAGCCGATGGAAGAACTCGATCCCTGCCAGATATCCTGGCTGATCCGCAGGCCCAGGCCCGGTGCCGAATCCGAAGAGGGACATCCTGACTGGTTGCGAAAACTGCGAGCGATGTTCAGCGGAATCTATACCGTGGACAATATGGACTTCGTGCTGCGCGACGCCTATATGTCCGGTTACAACACCAAAGCCTTCGATCTGAACCGGATTCTGCATTACACGTTCTTCACTTCGGCAGGACTGACAATTCATGCTCGCGGTTTGCCTACGTTGATCAATTTTATTGAAACGCGAGCCAATCTGTTCCGTTCGATCTATTTCCATCGGACAGTCCGTGCCGTCGATCTGGCGCTGGAAGATCTGTTTCCCGAATCGATGCCGCACCTGTTTCAGGGGAACCCTCTCGATAAGCTTGACGACTACCGCAAGTTTACCGAATCGACCTTTATGGTCGATGTACAGCGCTGGGCCGACAGTAGTGACCCGGTTCTGCGTGATCTCGGTCAGCGCTGGCGACAAGTCATCTGTCGCGAAGTTCATTGGAAGATGGCGTGCGAGCGTACGTTGAATTTTCATTCGGGGACGGCAGAACGCACGACGATTTTTTCAGAGCCCGACCTGATCATGCGCCGAGTGCGCGAGCGGCTGCCGGAAGGGCTACGGGGTTTGGAACTCAAGATCGATATCGCTCGGCACTATCACCGCCCCAGCAGTCGACTTCCCGCCAGCGGTCAGAACTTTTTGCTGGACCCGGCTGTCGGTACGCCACAGGGCCTGTCGGACGACGACTTGTTCCGGGCATTGCCGATCAGTTTTTGCGTCTTCCGCATCTACTCGAAAGACCATCAGCACGACGGGACGCTGAACGCTGCCCTGAACAGTATTCTGGGCGAAGCGAGCGACGCGAAGACAAATATGTAACGATACGCCACTGAATTTGAATCAAAGCAGCGGGTGAATTCTGAATTTGTCGAGATCGCAGGAACCTGGAATTCACTTCGCAAACGCACCGTCGCCAGTGTATTTGGTCAATGTGTCCATTATCGCTCCGCTCGCAATCGCGAGGAGGTTTCAGGTAGCCCGAAGC
>JANXOO010000835.1 GCA_025353525.1 Schlesneria sp.
TGGCGAACTGCCGCTAGACTCGGCGCCAATATGAAGAAATCCTTAGGCGCAAGAACGCTGGTCTGTCCCACGCCGGTGTTTGTGGTGGGGACCTATGACCAGGCGGGCGAACCGAATGTGATGACGGCCTCCTGGGGCGGGGTTTGCTGTTCCCAGCCGCCCTGCGTGGCTGTGGCCCTGCGCAAAGCCACCTATTCCTACCGTAACATCCTGGAACGTAAAGCTTTCACCTTCTGTCGTCGGCATTGGCGGCCGCAATTGGCGAAATCCGTTAAGTCGCATCGACCTGACTTGAAGTGGAGTTTGAACGATCAGCGTGTGACGCCCACCCGCAAACGTGCTGTTCTCAACGACGATTTGCGGCGAGATCGCAGGTTGACCTGGTTTTTGAATCGCGATTCCGTCGATTCGCAGCGTCCGGTCGCGACCGATCAGCGGGGCCGGAAGCTGAATCGACAAGCGGCCTCCCGTATCGGCTTCTGACGATTGCTGAAATCGGACGGGAGTCTCGGTTCCATAAATGGCAGAATAGATCTCGATCCCGGCAGGGATTTTGAGAGAAATATCCTTCACCGGCGCGTCGACCGCTTCGAGATGCAAAATCAGTTGAAACCGCAGATCTTCTTCCCGGACAATCGCCAGCAATTCGTGCTCGACGACAATTGCGGGCTTTCGATTTTCAATTCGGTCGCGGGCGACACACGTGATTCTGCAACGACTTTCGCTGCCGCATTGGATGCGCCACAATCTGGTCGATTCGGCGGGAACGTCGGACAGAAGAGTGACTTCGGCGGTTGTCGCTGAAACCAGCAAGCCACGCGGTATTCTGAGGTCCAGAAACGATGTTGTCGCGACAGGCAATTCCAGATCAAAGTCGACTCCGTCGGGAATCGATCGACCGCGACAGCTCCATTCCCCCAGCAGCTCGCGGTTTCGTCCGTCACCCAGAACCCAAACGCGACCGTCCGCCGATGATCCCCAAATCGCAGCACGATCCTGCCACTTCAAATCATTGAGTGCAAACGAATACGAACCGAGTTCCATCAACGACGGTTCGGATTCCTGCCGCTGGATCGAAGCCGTCATCAAACCACCGGTCAACGTATCGTTGACCAGCGTCGCTTCGTAGTGTGCCGACTTCAATGACGCCGATCGCGGTCGTCGATTTCGGGACTTCAATTGGCCGATCAGACTGAGGAACTCGTCACGTGGAACCGGAACGCAACGGTCGATTTCTTTGGGCCACGCGGAAGGTTGATCGGCGGGAATGTCGGCACGTTCAAAATCGATCAGGTCAATCGGTCGATCTGCAGCGTTGGAAACGCCTTCCAAACCAGGGTTCAGGCTGACGATTGCCAGCCCCAACCAGAAAACGGCGGCGCAGAGCGGTCGAGCGAACCCGCGAGTGAGCGACATTGACGAACTGCGAATCGACGGCGGTGTGTGAATCGTCGCAAAATGAGATCCTGGACAAACCGTCAGCCGCCCGATCTCTCGATCCCTCGAATTCCAAAGCAGGGACTGCATCAATCGCCCGTTTGCATTCATGATACTCCGCTTCCGGCTTCCACCGAAACACTCGGCTGGCTGTCACGAGTCGCGGGCCGATGGACCGTCGCCTCGTTAGGATCGGTCTGCCGAACGACAAAATGGCTCCCGAATGTGTGCATTGGAGGGAACTCGCCCTGATTGTCAAATGGAGTCAAAGCACTTTCGTTTCTTCGGCGAATCCAGTTATCGAGCAGAACCGCCGTCGTTGGGAAAATCATTCCGGCAATCATCGGCTGGATTAACAATTCCAGCGGGGCCGAGTACCAAAGTCCCACGATGGCCATCGTCAGCCCGAGGAACAAAACAGTCATGACGTGTCGAAGAACGACCAGTCGCAGCATGATGAAGCCGACGACAAGCGAAAATCCGGCCCCGAGAAACAGGACCATGGGGCTGCTTAATGTCTGAAACTCGAGCATGCGGGGTGAGCCGAATTGACTGAACGAATACGTGTTGGCGGGCCCTGCAGGGGTCGCAAGTTCGGATATCGATGATGACGGTGCGGCCCCCGTGCTCATCGATTGCTGCAATTGTTCGACACTGGAGTCCGATTTGCGGCTCCAAAGGAGCCCGCTGCGCTGCCACCGAAACATCGGAGAGCCAGCTGTCGGATAGGTAAAGAGGTAATTCCCGGAAGGTAAAAACGTCTGCCAGACGACCTGGGAATACCACAAGCAACGAGGAAGTTTAGGAGCCTGAAGTTCCAGACGAGTCAACCATCCGAACGGTGAACCGAACTGGTCACCGTATTCGATTCTGAGCGAGTGCTCTGCGGTGCGGGAAATCTCGGGTTCGTCGGACAAGTCGACCGTATACTGTCGCGATTCGGGACGTGTTTCGATGCAGCGCTGATCTGCAATTTTCCGATCATCCCAATAAAAAATCGCTGGTGTGGCCGTTGGCGGCAGCACGACTGAAAGCGAATTTGAACGGGTCGACAATCGAAACACGGCTCGAATATTTCCCGTTCCATTTTCGCCGACGTAGGCCACGATCAACGCACGGGAAACCGTTCCCGTGCCTTTTGCATGAGTCGAACGAGTCAGCTTGATCGGAAGGGAAGCAGGATTACCGTCAGCCGTCCATTCCCATGTTTCCAACCGGTTCGAACGAGCTCGCCAAATTTCAGGAGACTGCGGTTCTGCGTCAAACCAGTCACTTTGCGTCAGCGACACTTGCGTCTCGGTGAATGGCTCGTCGGCACTTCCCAGGATCGGAAACGTCACTGTTGCATCGGTCGCGAACGCCGATTCCCGGACGAATGGAATCGAATACTTCGCCCGAATTTCAAATCGGCCGAGTTGCGGATCGGGTAATTTCAACAGGACCTGTCGGGGTGATCCGGCCGTTGCAGGAATCGGTTCGGGAGTCAATTCGAGATCATCTGTTGTGAAAAAACGAATTCGTTCGGCCTCGAGCAGCGCCGGAATTGCCACCCGGATTTGAGACAATCGTTCGTAGGCAACATCGTATTTCAAATGCTGTATGAAACCGAACTGATGGTCTTGCCACTGCACATCAACGAGTGAGTCTGTGCGCGTTCGGCGTTTTTGTGGCATCACACGCAGTCCCAGCGACTGTTCATCGGTATCAATTCGATAGACCGAGGATTTAAGTCCGGTCAGTGATTGCGGCACGTCAAGCGAATCCAGCCAGGACGACGGAAGCAGTCGCATGAATGTTTCACCGCGCGCGGTCAGATCTGTCTCAACATTCTCGGAATTCGCGAGAATCAGAATCGACGGAGCCATGCGGGATGCGGACCTGGGTTTCGGCAAAGTCAACAGGACATCGTCGCCAGCTTTCATTTGCCGACGGGCGCGAACATGCAGGGCAAATTCGCCTGATTGATGTACGGCCAGCTTCACGGAAATCTGGCCCTTGTCGTCCACAGAAAAACTTTCGACGATCCCTCCGTTTCGCTGTATCGCACTGAATCCGATGGCAGGTTGTCCGCGATCATCGACCAAACCGGTTTCAAGCCCTCCGGATTTTCCTGCGGCATCGATCGTTCTGGCTTCGACAGAATCGATCGTCCAGCCTTCCGATTTGAGGCCGGGCCATGCCAATGTCACTTCATTCAGGCTTTCACGCTCAACGAGAAAATTAAATTTACCATCGAGAATCAGTTGTTGTGCAGATGCGATCAGGTGCAGTTGAGGATTCACCTGGAAATAGGGTTTAACGTCTTCGACGGTCAGTGGAAGCTTGAACGGTTGCGCCAGAAACTGGTACG
>JANXOO010000869.1 GCA_025353525.1 Schlesneria sp.
TCGAAGTCGGGGCGAATTTCCAAAGCCTTCTTGAAATTGGTGATCGCCATCAGCCAGTTGCTGGTATCGACATAGACGTTGCCCAGGTTCTGATAGGCCTCAGCCATTTTTGGATTCAGACGAGCCGCCTCGCGATAGGCCGATATGGCCATCTGCCACTGTTTCAGTTTTCGCTGGGCGATCCCCAGGTTGTAATACGCCTCGGCACTTCGCTTGTCCCGCTGGATCGCTTTTCGTAGCGATTCTGCGGCTTTCGTAAACTCGCCCGTGCGGTTGTAAACTGCGCCCAGATTCGTGTAATGCCGCGCTTCCATCGGCTGAAGCAGAGTCAGTTTGACGTAGTGGGCGGCAGACGACGAATACTCGCCGCCAAGGAACGTGATCGTCGCCATCCCTTCATGTGCGTCGATACAATCGATATCGCCGGCGATCGCTTTCTCGTACAACTCCCTCGCCTGCTTGTCTTGCCCCAACTCGAGGCAATTGTTTGCGAGCGTACAAAGGGCTTCGACTTCGGCTCTGCTCATCTTGAGGCACCCCATGTCAAACGAATCTGTCGAACGGCGAATCCCCGGATCGCGGCGGAGTATAGTTGCAATCGCGTGACGGCGTCAAAACGAGTTGACCGTTGAGCACGGAAATTCCCGGAATTCGCCGGAAATACTCATTCATCGTCGCATTGAAGGCTGCTTGTCATCGATTCCAGTAAATCCCGAGTCGACTTCAGTTCGTGGTCGGTTCCCTGGTACATCACCATGACCGTTCGCTCGGCCGTTTGAAAAACCCGAAGGACAACTGAATTGACCAGGTCGTAGCAGACAAAATCAATATCCCGCCCAAGAGCCGGCAAGCCGCAGACGCTTGTGATCGTCGAAACGATATCGATTTCGTCGTAGACTTCGTTGAAGGCCTCGACCGCCGTATCAAGTACCGAATCAGGATCGGGGCGTGCATCGAACAGCATCAACGTCCAGAATGACGTTCCATCGCATTCGACGGTGATCGTGGTTTCGTCTTCCTTTGTTTGTTCGGATAATGTCCAGTCTGCGGGAAACCGGAATTGAACTCCAAAATTCCGAAAGACCGAAAATGTTTCGTTCAGATCCTGAATCGTCGAATCGCGATCAGAGCGTGAGCGGCAGTCTCCGTCGTCGTCGTGATCATGTGGCTCATGCGGTGCGTGCAAAACAGAGACTCCCATTCCAATTGAAATGGCGAACAAGGGTTGTTCCCATATCGCGATTCGAGTACCTTGGAATCATACTCACTACGTCATCGTGAGGCGACGCAGCGTCTTTTTCAAAGGTCACTGGTCGCCTGAAACTGGTTTTGGGGCGTGCTGCCAACGTTTGATCGTACTGCGATCGGATCGCCATTGATAAAAGTCATTCGGCGTTGGGTCAGCAAAGAAAGAGGAGAAGATTGTGGCATCTGTTCGAGCGGAAGGTGTTGCGGAAGCGCTGTTTGAATTGAAACGCCTCGACAAGCTTGCAACTTACACGGAAGTTGCAACGCGAGCGGGATTTAAGCCGGGTGCGGGGGGACGAACTCTGATGACCTGCCTGGTTGCGGTACAACGGGACTGGCCACACCTGCACTGGTGGCGAGCGATTCCCGATGATTGCATGGTCGCCAAAGAATCCGATCACGCCAAATTTTTGACAACCGGCGGTTACGAATTGTCCGCCAGCGGAAAGAAAGATATGATGACGCTTGCCAGTCAGCAAGACTCGCTCTTTACATGGGAACCGCAAGTCGTCGCCTGAGACCGCGTTCTCTGCGATCTGAAATTTTCCGGAAAATAATACCACGCGCGGTCTGGTTTGAGGCCATCGAGAAATCCAGCGACACCTGTAAAATGCTGCGGTGATGGTGGTTCCGCTTCGAACGCGGAAGCGGACTCGCAAACGAAGCCTAAAACCGGATCGCGAGCATTATAATACAGCCCGACGGAGTCAGCCGTCGGGCTGTTCGTCTTGCTGGAGGCATTGGCTGATGACGAGTACGCTCGATTCACTACTGGATTCTTCCGATGCGACGCTTTGGGAAGTCGCGACCAGCGGCGCCGGACCCGATGGCATGCTGCCTCTTACCGAAGAAATGCTGTTGAATGCCCCGAGCGGCGATTTGTTCGGACTGACTCAGAATGCCGGGATGGGCTGGAACCCTTCGCAGCTCATGCGCAAGCAATTTCTGATTCTCAGTACACAAGGCGGGATTCGCGGTGAAGACGGCAAACCGATCGCGTTGGGATACCACACGGGTCACTACGAAGTCGGCCTGTTGATGCGTGCCGCTGCGGAAGAGCTTGATCGCCTCGAGACACTCCCCTTTGCCGGTTACGTCAGCAATCCTTGCGACGGACGAACTCAGGGGACTGTCGGCATGATGGACAGTCTGGCCTACCGCAACGATGCAGCAGTGGTCTTCAAGCGACTGATCCGTTCGCTGCCGACCCGCCGCGGCGTGATCGGCGTGGCCACTTGCGACAAAGGACTGCCCGCCATGATGATGGCTTTGGCGGCTCAGGACAAACTTCCGTGTGTGATCGTTCCGGGAGGTGTCACGCTTCCCCCGGCAGTCGGCGAAGATGCCGGAAAAGTGCAGACAATCGGGGCCCGTTTCTCGCACGGTGAAATCACACTGGAAGAAGCGGCAGAAGCCGGCTGTCGTGCTTGCGGTTCACCGGGCGGCGGTTGCCAGTTCCTCGGAACTGCCGCGACGTCACAAGTTGTCGCAGAAGCATTGGGGATGGCTCTGCCTCATTCGGCGTTGTCGCCTTCAGGACAACCGATCTGGCTCGACATTGCCCGACGTTCGGCGCGAGCGGTTGTCGAAATGGAACAACGGGGCAAAACAATTCGCGACGTGCTGACTCCTGATGCCCTGCACAACGCAATGGTTGTACACGCCGCCTGCGGCGGTTCGACGAACCTGTTGCTTCACATCCCTGCGATTGCTTTCGAAGCCAGACTGAAACGACCGACAGTCGAAGACTGGATCGGGTTGAACCGAAAAGTTCCACGTCTGGTCGACTGTTTGCCAAACGGGCCTGTCGGTCACCCGACAGTACGGTTCTTTTTAGCAGGTGGTGTGCCTGAACTGATGCTCCATTTGCGTGGACTTGGATTGCTCAAGCTTGACGCGATGACCGTCTCGGGCCGGACGGTGGGCGATGTTCTGGACTGGTGGGAACGTTCTGAGCGGCGTGTTCGACTGCGGGAATTGCTTGTGTCCCGTGACGGTGTCGACCCCGATACGGTGGTGATGTCACCACAGGTGGCGCGCGATCGGGGACTGACGAGTACCGTCACATTCCCGGTTGGGAACATTGCACCCGAAGGTTCGGTCATCAAAAGTACGGCCATCGACAAAAGTGTGGTCGATGCCGACGGCATCTACCGCAAGACCGGTTCTGCTCGCGTCTTCACGTCCGAACGCGCTGCGATCGCTGCGGTGAAAGGACGTCCAATGCGAGAAATGAAAGTTGCCGGTCAGGTTGCAGCACCTGCCGCCGACATTCATAACCTGGCGCAGATCAAAGCAGGGGACATCATCGTGCTGATGTGCCGTGGTCCGCTGGGCTGCGGGATGGAAGAGACGTATCAATTGACATCGGCGCTGCGGTATCTGCCCTTCGGAAAGCACGTCGCACTGATTACCGACGCCCGCTTTTCCGGTGTCTCGAC
>JANXOO010000248.1 GCA_025353525.1 Schlesneria sp.
CTGAGCTTCTGCGGAAACGGTTGTTGCCAGCGTGATCCCGAATGCAAGGAGTGCTGCAAATGTCCTCTTCACTGCGGTGGATGAGATTGACGGTGATCCGACCGACATCCCCTGCGAACGATTCGATTCCGAAGTGACATCGCGGTTCGGTTTCTGACAGGCTTCGACAATCCGATCAACTTCGGCAGGATCGTCGATCCGGGTCAGTGTCCGCGCTCCTTCAGTTCCCACACTCAGGACCAATACCTGAGACCCGCATTTCACCATGTGTACGCTGGTGCGCTGATCGATGATTCTTCGGCCAAGCAATTCGAAAACATCTGCCGGAAGTGACTGAGGAGCTTTGAATCCGAATCGCTTCATCCCGCGTCCCAAAAGCAGCAACGCTCCGACGATTAGCCCCAAAGAAACGGTCGTCCCTATCATTCCACTCGACGATGAAGCGGATTTCGTACGCCGGCCAGCTTCCGATGTCGTGCTGCTGGTCCTCGACGGAAGTGCCAGCGGACGAATGGTTTCCCGCGATCCTGGCAACAAGTCTTCGTCTGCAACGCTGACAGAATTCCACAGACTGGCGAGGGCGATGAATACGTATATCAGTCGACCGGACCGCCGGGTCGTCACCGTTCTTTGCATCGATTCAGGCAATTCGATTGACCTCCCGGAGCGTTCGGCAAAAATTGCCGGACTCAACCGGGAATGGAATACCCGCGATCCCGAATTCGGACAAGATCAGGTTCTGGAACCGGGCAGACGCAACAACCAACGGCCGAATTCGGGTTAGATTGACCCAAAACAGGATTCATCGATTCCATTCCGCGCGTGCCAGTTCTAAAGCCTGTTCACGGCTGGCGATTTCCAGATTGAGTTGCGCATCGCGGAGCGTTTCGAGCAGTGTTTTGAATTTTGGTCCAGGCTTGTAGCCGAGCGCAATCAGGTCGTCACCAGTGACAAGCGGCGTCGGGTCGATCACATCGGGGGATGTCGTCTTGAGGTAGTCTTCGCAGAACTCGATCGTTGCGAGACTCGATGAAGTCGCGAGGCAACTGGCTCGATGCAATCGCAACAAGTCGTCCCTGTACGGATGAGCCAGTATCCGCTTGAGAGTCGATAGAGTCAGCTCCGGCGCGTCGTTCAAGTCATCCCTGTGAACGATCAGCCAGACAGTTTTGTCCAGTTCGTCATTCGACAATTTCAATCGGCGGCAAATACCACGAACCTGAGCTTCGTCTTCGATTGGCAGCAGGAGAGATGCCAGAGCGAGTTCAAACGAAGGCCGTTGGAGCAGTTCAATCCGGCAAAGTGTCTCGTTCCATGCGTCCTGTGCCTGGACGGGATCGAGTTCGGGAAGGATGATTCGAAACAGTTTGACATCGCATGCCAATTCAATCGCCCGGCGTCGATGGCGATCAACCAGCATCTTTTTCAGTTCCTGAGCAATCCGTTCGGCGCTGACAACGATCAATTCGGACGACAGCTCGCGAATTGCGTCGGCCGTCACGAGATCAAGTGAAAAGTCGAGTGTCGCGGCGAAACGGACGGCACGAAGCATTCTCAGTTTGTCTTCGCGAACCCGTTCGCGAGGATCTCCGATGGCACGGATGACTTTGGCCGACAAATCGGCTTCTCCGCCGACAAAGTCAAAAATCCGTTCTTCAATCGGATCAAAAAACATGCCATTAATTGTGAAATCGCGTCGACGTGCGTCTTCTTCCGGTGAACAGAATGCAACGCTCTCTGGGCGGCGACCATCGAGATATGGCCCTTCCGTGCGAAATGTCGCCACTTCGACGTGCCCCGCATCGCCCGGACCAACGACCATAATCACGCCGAAACTCGCCCCGATGGCCAGAGTCCGCTTGCGTCCGAAAAGTGCTCGCACCGCGTCCGGCGATGCCGTAGTGGCGACATCGTAGTCTTTTGCTGTGCGACCCAGGAGCGAATCGCGCACGCAACCGCCCGCAAACAATGCCGTATGACCTGCGGTCCGTAGAGTGCGCACGATCTCGACGGCAAACTGGCGTGACGACGTTGCGTTAATTTCTCCGTCCCGCATTTCTTCGCGATGCCCCTGTCTTGTGACCGCGCTCCATGAACCGACTGGCGGTACAGCACCCTGCCGGTTCATTTTTTTCAGCGAACCGTCGCTTTCGCCCCAAGGCTACAATGGCCCGACGAAAACCTCAAACCCGCCCAACGTCATTGAAAATTTCAACAAGGTTCGACGTTGCGCAATGGATACCATCGATCAAGAACGGATCGCCAGTCCTCGATCGTCCGGGTCGCAGCGAAGGCGTTTCGAACGTCTGCATGGCAGTGGTGAAGCCGGGCGAATTTGATTCCGAACATGCGCATCGTAGTGAGAGTCGCAGCCGGATCGCTCACTCGCAGACAGAGTTCGCACTGAAGTTCGATCACTCGACGTTGCTCTGCAACCTCAGGCGGTATGCACTGTTCGCCGTTCGCCAAAGCTCTGGCCTGTGAAAATATCCACGGATTGCCAATGGCACCACGGGCCACAGAAACTCCATCGACCCCGGTATACGCCAGCATTTCGAGGCAGGCCTGGGGGCTGAACAGGTCGCCGCTGCCGAGGATCGTCCTCGTGCCGACATGCTGTTTGACGGCACGGAGAAAATCCCAGTTACTCGGTCCGATATATTTTTGCTCGACCGTTCTTCCATGAACGGTCACGGCAGCGATTCCCCGATCGAACGCTCCGTCGAGGATTCGGAAGAAGCGATCACGACTCTCGTCCGAATCGTCCAGGCCGCGCCTCATTTTAAGCGTCACAGGAATGTGATCGGGCACGGCGGCCCGCGTCCGGTTGACAATTTCGAGTGCGACTTCAGGTTGACTCAAGTGATAACCGCCCCGGCAACCACCGTTGGCCGATTTCACCGGGCATCCAAAATTGATGTCGATCACATCGAAGCCTGCATCCACCAGTTTCAGTGCTGCGGGCGCAAAGTCGGACGGATCGGAGCCCATCAATTGGCCGCCGACCGGATGCTCTTCGTCCGTTACCAGCAAATGCCTCCGCGTACGGTGGCGTTGTTTGAGGTCCATTACGAAACGATCGATCATCACTTCTGCCACGGTGTAGCTTGCACCGAGTCGCC
>JANXOO010000249.1 GCA_025353525.1 Schlesneria sp.
GTGAAAGTCGAAGGGAACGATGTCTTTCTGGAACTTCCATCTGTCGAAGTACTCGACGAACGTCAAGCAACAGAAATCGGATGCAGCCTCGCCACAACCTGTGCCGACCGACATACACTGGCAACAGCATAACCGTTAGAGTTCAGGCTTTGGCCTGTCTTCGAGTCGAAAATTAACTCCCCAAGCCAAACACCGCCCTGAATCATCAACACGACGCGCGAATGTAACTCTCCCGAATCGGCCATGTCAAATCATGCAATACAACAGAACAAACCATTCAAACACTCAAGATGAACCGCCAGGTGATTCGCTTGACGCCGATATTATCACAACGCCTTGATTTCAAAGAAAACCCCGAATCGAATCGCGGCGGCGAAACGAGATCGGGAGCCGAATGACATGATTGAAAAAATACCCACGATGAGACCGCTGACACTGGATGACTTCCAGCGAGGTGTGTCCGACGGCAACATATCGTACAGCCGCGGTTCTGGCGGTAGCGGCGGTGGAGCGGCGTTGATCGCCTTCCTGTTGCAAGACCAGCAGCAGATGACCGCCGTCGAAACATTCTCACGCGATTGTCCCACGGGCCGGTCTCCCGATCAGTCGCGTTACTACGAAAGACTGTTGCCCGCATCACCGCCGGAGCCGGGTCAGCAATACGGATTTGAAGTTGATCTCGATCGCTGTTCCGGATGCAAGGCCTGCGTGACAGCTTGCCACTCTCTGAATGGTCTCGATCCCGACGAAACCTGGCGCGATGTTGGCCTGATGATCGGTGGAACCGAAACGTCGCCCGTGATGCAGCACGTGACAGCCGCTTGCCACCACTGCCTGGAACCGGCGTGCATGATCGCATGCCCCGTCAATGCGTACGAGAAAGACGCCTCGACCGGGATCGTCAAGCATCTGGATGATCAATGTTTCGGCTGCCAGTACTGTACGCTCGCTTGCCCGTACGGCGTTCCCAAGTATCACGCCGCCAAAGGAATCGTCCGCAAGTGCGATATGTGTTCGAGCCGTCTTGCCGAAGGAGAAGCGCCCGCCTGCGTTCAGGCGTGTCCTCACGAAGCGATCGCGATCCGCATCGTTTCCATTCAAAAGGTGCTCGAAGATTCCGAAGCGGATCATTTCCTCCCCGCAGCTCCTGAACCGTCGATGACACTGCCGACAACGACTTACAAATCCAAACGCGTTTTCCCGCGAAACATGCTTCCTGCTGACTACTATTCAATCAGCCCCGAGCATCCGCATCTGCCGCTGATCGTCATGCTGGTCCTGACTCAGCTGTCGGTCGGTGCCTTCACGGTCGGTTGTATTCTCGACGCCAACATCGCCGCAGACCTGGAAGCGACCTTTCGACCCTTGCGTGCGACGAATGCACTGGTACTGGGGTTGCTTGCGCTCGCCGCCAGTACATGCCATCTCGGTCGACCCCTTTATGCGTTCCGTGGAGTTCTGGGCTGGCGACATTCGTGGCTTAGTCGCGAAATTCTGTTCTTTGGCTTGTTCGCCGGACTGGCCGTGCCGTATGCCGCCGCCTGCTGGATCGCTTCAGCATCGGCACCTCTCGGAGCGGCAGCCGCTGAAGCCGTCGCTCCATGGTTGACGATCGCCGCAGCGGCCGTCGCTGCCACCGGTGTGATCGGCCTGATCTGCTCGGCAATGATTTACGTCTTCACACAACGGGATTTGTGGAGTTTCGAACAGACCATTATCAGGTTCGCATTGACGGCGGCACTTTTGGGAACGGCGACGACCTGGCTCTCGTTGTTATTGTTACAGTGGTTCGTCGATCCTGATGCCGCAGCCCGTCTGATGATCGCAGTCGGCCCCAGGTTAACTCAAATGCTGATCGTATTCGGCGTCGCCAAACTGATATTTGACGCCTCGTTGTTGCGCCACCTGTTCAGTCGGCGGATGACCTCGTTGAAACGGTCCGCGCTGCTGGTGACCGGGGTTCTCGCGACGCCGGCATTCGTACGAATCGGCTTTGGAGTTCTCGGCGGAATCGTGATGCCGGGGATGTTGCTCAGTCACCTGACCGACACCTCAAACCTGGCATTGAATCCGGTCATTGTGACGGCCATCTGCCTGACCTGGATCGGTTGCGTCATTGGCGAATTGCTCGAGCGATACCTGTTCTTTGCGGCTGTCTCGAGTCCCCGCATGCCAGGAGGAGTCAGACCATGAGTTCCCTTGTCGAACGATTGTCCGAATTGCCGCTGTTGTCTTTGATCCATCAGCGCGACGGAAAACTGACGCGAGAACTGCTTCTTGAACCTGCAGGCCACGGATTGGGTCAGGTTCCATCGAACCGGATGCCCGACGCGACGACCACGATGGTTTGCGGCTACTGCTCGACAGGATGCGGCCTGAAGGTTCATCTGAAAGATGGCCAGGCAATCAATCTGACACCCACGACCGAATACCCGGTCAACCTCGGGATGGCCTGCCCGAAAGGCTGGGAAGCCCTGACCGTCCTGGACGCTCCCGATCGCGCAACGACGCCTCTGTTGCGAAATACGGGTGGGCAACTGGTTCCCGTCGACTGGGACACGGCGATGGTCGAATTTGTCAGCCGGATGAAGAGGATCCAGCAACAACACGGCCCGCATTCGATCGCGTTCCTCAGTACTGGTCAGATCCCGACTGAAGAAATGTCGTTTCTCGGAGCCTTGGCCAAATTCGGAATGGGGATGCTTCATGGTGACGGCAACACGCGACAGTGCATGGCCACGTCCGTTGTCGCCTACAAGCAGTCGTTCGGTTTCGACGCGCCTCCATATACATACGCCGATTTTGAAGAGTCCGATGCCCTGGTGTTTGTCGGGGCCAATCCGTGTCTGGCACATCCGATCATGTGGGAACGAGTGATGCGAAACCGTCGCTCGCCCGAAATCATTGTCATCGATCCCCGCATGACCGAAACGGCCATGTATGCGACACAGCATCTGGCGATCACTCCGAAATCCGATCAGACGCTGTTTTACGGCATCGCGAGAATCCTGATCGAGAACGGCTGGATCGACGAAAACTTCATCCGGCAATCGACCGAGGACTTCGAACAGTTCGCGAAATTTGTCGAGCCGTTCGGATTATCACGAGTGGCGGACGAAACCGGGCTTCGACCCGATCAGTTACACCGGTTTGCCGAAACAATTCACACGCGAGAACGGACATCGTTCTGGTGGACCATGGGAATCAACCAGAGTCATCAGGGGGTACGTTCGGCTCAGGCCATCATCAATCTGGCATTGATGACAGGGAACATCGGCCGACCGGGGACCGGAGCGAACTCGATCACTGGCCAGTGCAATGCGATGGGCTCGAGGCTGTTCAGTAATACAACCAGTTTGCTGGGAGGGCACGAATTCACGAACGAATCGCACCGCCAGAAAGTCGCGGGCATCCTGAATATTGACTTGGCCCGGATCCCGTCGGAGAACAGTTGGTCGTACCGCGAAATCATGGAAGGGATCCTTCGCGGCAAGATCAAAGGCTTGTGGGTGATCTGCACGAACCCCGCTCATTCGTGGATCAACCAGAATCAGGCACGTGATATTCTGGATCGGCTCGATTTTCTCGTCGTACAGGACATGTATCACACGACAGAGACGGCTCAACGGGCGCATATGGTCTTGCCCGCAGCGGGATGGGGAGAGAAAGAAGGAACATTCATCAATTCCGAACGTCGGATCGGCACGATAAAGAAAGTTCGCAAGGCACCCGGTCAGGCATTGGCAGATTTTCAGATCTTCAAACTGGTCGCCCACTATTGGGGCTGTGGTGAAATGTTCGAGCGTTGGTCCAGTCCTGCAGCGGTCTTTGAAATCATGAAAGAACTGTCGTGCGGTCGACCGTGCGATCTCTCGGGGATCGAAGACTATTCCTTCCTTGAAGAACGGGGCGGAGTTCAATGGCCATACGCCGCCGGGTTGGGCGACCACCGACAGGAACGAAGGCTGTTCGAAGACGGAAAATTCTTTCATGCGAGTGGCCGAGCAAAATTTATTGCCGAAGAACCGCGTCCTTTGACCGAACTTCCGAGCGAAAAGTATCCGTTTTTGTTGCTGACAGGACGTGGATCGGCATCACAGTGGCACACTCAAACCAGAACGTCAAAGTCAGCGGTATTGAAAAAACTTTACCCGGAAGACCCGTTTGTCGAACTGAACCCCGCCGATGCCAGGTCACTGGGAATCACGCCAAACGAATGGGTGACTGTCGAATCGCAACGCGGAAAAATTCGGGCAATGGCGCTGCTGACGCCTGCAGTTGCAACCGGCATCGTATTTCTGCCAATGCACTACGAAGGAACGAACCGCCTGACCGACCCCGTATTCGATCCCTACTCGAAACAGCCATCTTACAAGAGTTGCGCCGTCCGCATTGTTCCCGGATGACCAGGAACTCTGATGGAAATCTCAATCCGAA
The DNA here is from genome assembly GCA_025353525.1 of Schlesneria sp. GTDB lineage: Bacteria > Planctomycetota > Planctomycetia > Planctomycetales > Planctomycetaceae > Schlesneria. The sequence goes on from JANXOO010000249.1 coordinate 4,438, forward strand.
CCGCGTGCAGAATAAATCGAAGCTGGCCCGATGCGGCGGTACCAGTCGAGTCCATTCGGAAGGTTTTGTGCTGCAAATTCGATGTGAATGACGCGGCGATGCAGTACCGATTTCGAGGCCGACGACGCATGAAGAGCCAGCGGTGACATCAACAAGACGCCGCCACAGCCAACCGGGCAGATGATCTCGGGCTTGCTCGACTTCCATTCGACAACTTGTGCGGTAGTCCATATTTGATGGTGCGAGCCTGGCAAAACCCTGAGTGGACCGTTGTCGTTTGAACATTCATCGAGATGAACCCGAACAGCAACCATGTTTGCAAGCACGCTTACCGGAGGCTGCACATGCCAGACGCCGATCTTTTGCGACCACCCGTCAAAGCCAGGGATTTCGCCTCTGCCGTTGACTGCAATCGTCGTATCCTGGTGCCATGCCAGCGACCAGTTCGCACCTGGTACTTTGTCAAAAAAAACCGCTCGTACGGCAAATGCACGAGGACCCAAAATCGGTGTTACGAGATTCCGGATTGACAGTTGTCCCGCAAGCGCACGTACTTCAGGGGACAAATCGAAAAGGTTCCGGACGCCATAGACATTTGTTTTTCGACGGATTTCCTCACCGTCAGGAAGCGATGACATTGCGGATCGAAGCTGCTCAATTTCTTCCAGGCCGATCACTGCCTCACGAATAAAATACCCGTCTTGCGCGAACTGGCATACCGAGTCGGCGTTTGGCGACGGAGTCACTGTGATATCTCGCACGGCATCAATTGAGGCTTTGATCTTTTAGGACGTTCGTCGGAGAACGCGGGACGCATGATAATTCCCGCACGAGCTTTTGTCCCGGGAACCCGCAAATGAGCATCGCTTGCAGTGAGTGAGCGGCAAATTTTGCCGATCCGGCATAATCGGAAAAATTCACCCAAGCGGAACAGGTTATCTAACCGATAGATCTTACGGGTAGAAACTCTTTGCAGGGAAAATCCTATGCGACGGATAAGACGGGTCACCTTGAGTCTCGCGTTGTCAATGGCACCGTTGATAGGAGCGGGATGCGCCAGCCTCTCTCCGCAACCCGTGACCGCACGCGGCGGTACAAGAGCCGAACTCAAAATGAACGCGGCCCGACTTGAGGAAAGTCGCGGTCATTTGGCGGAGGCGAAAAGACTCTACGCCGAAGTGCACCAACTCTTCCCGCAAAACGGCGACTGTGCGTACCAGCTTGCCCGGATCTGTACGCTGCAGAATCAACATTCCGAAGCGGCCGGCTACTACGAGTTGGCCTACGGGACTTACGGAAACAACCCGGAATTCCTTGCTGACATGGGGTATTCGGCATACCTCCGCAAGGACTATGTTCAATCCGAAACCCTGCTCGAACAATCCGCTCGACTCAATCCTCAGGACCAGCGAACCTCCACAAATCTGGCGATTGCTCAGGCGTGGCTCAAAAAAGATGAATTGAGTTTTGCTACATTCCGCAGAGTCAGCAGCGAAGCGGACGCTCTGCGCAGTCTTGCCGCCATTCAGGTCGCTCGAGGTGACCGGGACTACGGGCATAAGAACTACGAACTGGCACAAGACATCGATTTCAGGAAGCCGACGAATGCAACCGGCATCGGTGTTACCTCCGCAGGAATCGCAAAAACCGCCACTGGTGAAACTCCCTCAGTAGCGCAGGAAATTGCGACTGCGCGACCACTTGCAACCGGAGCTGTCACGACTGCGGTCACCACACCGTTACCGCTGGCAGCAACTTCCGGTATTCAACAAATGCCGGGACAAGTCTCTGTATCAGTTGCAAGAACCGAATTGCCTAACGTTCCTCTGCCCCCGTCGAACGGAGCAAAACCCGAATCGACCGTTGCCATTGACCTGTACGATCCGACGGTCGTATCAACATCGTCCGCTTTTACCACAGGATCTACGGCCAGCCAGTCGA
>JANXOO010000987.1 GCA_025353525.1 Schlesneria sp.
TGGAAACGCTTTCATCGAAACCGCAGCGCCGAACAGTCCGCTCGAAATAAACGGATGCCGATGACGGAGAGCGAGAAACGCTCCGAGAGTCATCGCCAACAGCAACAGATTCAATTGCCCCAGGAGCTGGATGTCCCAGACGTAGGGGGCGACGGCAATTCCCGGCAACATCGTAAAAAAAAACGATCGACGGGCCCAGGATCCTCCCGCAAGAACGGTTGCCGCCCACGCCGAAAATGCCCACGCGGCAGCGTTGAGAAGACTCAGAAACGCAACAAATCCGAATGGTGGCAGGATGGAAAGAGGCATATAGAACAGGACGGCCGCAGTTGGCGGGTACATGTATTCCGGTTCTCCGTGCCGCACGTCGGCGTAAAGCGGTTCCCCCGCAAGAACGGCTCTACCGAATTTGTGCCAGTGAGGATAATCCTTGTTTTCCTGTGGGTCGTTCAGAGAATTGATGATGGCAAAAATGGCAAAGAAACTGCCGAAAACGAGGAAGAAAAGCGGTACGCTCCAGTGACAATCGTACGTACGGACATATTGGACAGTAGGCATTTTTCTGGTTGAAGTTCCTCGAACGATCACGGTCATCCGCTTCTGAATGGATATTAATTCATTGTTGTGACACGGTTGAATGCGCTAGACTCGCCACTCCGCGAAATGCGATAATTCTGTTCGACGAACTTGATCGGGCGCATTGACCAAAGGGGCTATCCCGGAAACTTCAGCAACGAGAAGTCGGGCTCTGGCAATCCATATCAACGGAAAGTCAATCAGCGTCGGATAATCGGGTGCGAATGATGGTTGTTTAATTCGCAGGATAGCCGCAGTAACCGGGAAACGCGAGGAACTGACGGTACTGGTCACAAAATTCCGGAAAATCCGAAAATGAGAGTCGCTCCGTTGCTGTCGACGTTTTTTTGGCAGATCGAAATCAATGAACCGCCAATAACTGCCCGATTGTGCGAGAATTGACTGAAGGTGGAATGGTTATCAGCGCAGATTTATTCCCTCCAGGCTGCCCGAATATTTCACCAAAGCAGCAGGCACAAAACTGCCAGCAGAATTCGGTAATATCCGAACGGCGCGAGCCCAAATCGGTTTAGCAAGCCGACCATGAAACGAACACTGAGCATCGCCGCAACAAAAGCCACAATCAATGCCACGGCCGGTGATGTGACGCCGAAAATCTCGATAATCTTCGACCCGTGGTCAATACCTTCCTTGGCTGTCGCCGCCGAAAGCGTTATCAGACCCAGCAGGAAACTGAATTCGACCGCCGCTGCCATTCGCAATCCTGCCAGTCGGCATCCAAGAATCGTCGCCAGACTGCGACTGAAACCAGGCCACAATGCCAGGCATTGCATCGTCCCGATCAAAAGTGCTTTCCACCATTTCAGATCGTGCATCTCACCGGTTCCGGCCAATTCGTCACCAGATTTCGTACGAGGAATTGCGAGAATAATCAGCCCCCCGACGAACATTGCGATTGTTACCGGACGGATTCCGAAGAGCTGCTGCTTGATCAATTTGCCGAACAGGAGTCCGCAGACGGCTGCGGGAACAAATGCCACGACAAGGTTGATCGCCAACCGCCTTCCGTCCCGATCGCCTCCCAATAATCCGCTCACAATCTGCTTAAGGCGATGAAAGTAGAGCAACACAACTGCGAGGATGGCACCGATTTGTATGCAAATTGCGAGTGCGTCAGCCGCTTCTTTTGAGTCAGCCGACGATTCATTGCCCAGCCAGCGCCCAAAAATTAACAAATGGCCGGTGGAACTTACGGGAAGAAATTCCGTCGCACCTTCGATCAGCCCGAGGGCGATTGCTTGCCAAAGGGGAAGTGACTGCGCCCCGGCCCCGGTCGACGGTATTTCGTCTGCAAACAAAGCTGTTGGCAGCGAGGCACAGCAAAGTACCGATAATAACATAAGCATTTTTCGTAACGAGAATTGCAACGGGATTTCCTGCATCTTCATCTAAGAGTTATTCCGGAATAAATTCTGTTCGATAGCTGATTTGAGGCTTTGTGAGTCCGTTTCGGCGTCAGCAGCGGAATTGTTGGCATACCGGCTATTTCCAGGCATCCCCTGACTTGTGATTGGCCTTAATTAGACCTTATACGGTATTTCGATGTAATAAAGTTTCGTGAAAGGTATCAGGCCGATACATTTTGCAAAAGATCGATTGAACTCAAGGCGATGTACGTTTCAGACAACGGTGTTTGACAATCCCGAAAATTCAGACGGTCCATTCTTTCAAGGCAATTCAAGATGGCACCCGAGATTCTTACGACGATTCGATTGGCCCTTCCGGACGACTGGGAAGCGATTGCCGAGTTCAATTCACGACTGGCCGCCGAAACAGAGGGAAAATCCCTGATTCGGGAAACGATCTCGAGCGGTGTGAAAACGCTGCTCGTCGATCCTCGGCACGGACGGTATTTCGTAGCCACTGCCGGCAATCGAATTGTGGGTCAGATCATGCATACGAGCGAATGGAGTGACTGGCGGAACGGCGAGATCTGGTGGCTGCAAAGTGTCTATGTCCATCCTGACTTCCG
>JANXOO010001052.1 GCA_025353525.1 Schlesneria sp.
CGACGCCCGACCAGGCCACAAAAACCATCGACGATGCCATCACTCAGGCCAACTACGAGATTATGGCTCTGGGCGAACTCGATCCCAAACTCAAAAATATGGGGACGACAATTTCGTTTGTCGTTCAAGTCGCCGGAACAATGTTAATCGGGGGCGTTGGCGACAGTCGCGTCTACCTGTTGCGCGGCGACACGATTCAACAAATGACCACCGATCATTCGCTGACACAGGCGCTGGTTGAAGCTGGGACTTTGACACCTGATGAAGCGGTGAACCATCGCTACAAAAACGTTCTTTATCGTTACCTTGGCTGTAAAGAAGGGGGAACGGGGACGAATCCCAGGCAGATCAAGGCCAGCGCAGGTGACCGCCTTCTGATTTGTTCGGACGGAGTTAACGGTGGTGTTGATGACCCGCAAATCAGACAGATTCTTGCCGCAGGGACGGATCCGCAAAAGACGGCCGAAGAGATTGTCCAGGCAGCGACCGATGGCGGTTCAAAGGACAACATCACCGGTATCGTGATCTTCGTCGACCAGGTGTGATTGTGCCCGCCCGGCGCAGAAGCAATGCGGTGTGTCGCTGGCCCATGCGTAGTGCTTCATTTACAAATCCACGAGATGCTATTTTCGTTTTGCCGAGGTCATGTCGAGATCGAACGGCGCCTTTTGGCGACCTTCTGTGATTTCCTTGACCAGCATCGCGGCTTCGGAATACTCGGAAGGTATGTCGTTCCCCCTTTCCCCGACGTGTGAAACCCACATTCGACAGCGCCCGACCGCAACTCCTTCGATCCTGTCTGCCGGAACATACATCATCACATAATGCCCCCTGGCGTCGGTGACGCCGACGGAGGTGCGAATGCGATCACGTTTTTTTCCCCCAACTTCGGCCTCGACGGGTGCGAAATAGACTTCGGCCCCTGCCAAAGGTTCTCCATTGACTTTGATCGTACCCGTGACGTATCCCATTTTCGGCAACTTCAGCTTGCTGCTCCACATCCGATTGGAACCAACGTATAACGTATAGGTCAGGATGAGGCCTCCAAGAATGAGGCCAAGGCCGCGCCAGCCGAACTCGCGAAAAAACAGACCATAGTCAAAGCCTGCTTTTGCATCGAGTTCTCGTTGATGGGCCGATTCTGCCTGGCTTTCCTTGATTGCCTTTTTCATCATCTTTGCGGCAGTCACGAGATCGACTTTTTCCGGAGTCAATCTCGTCGCGACGGTAGCGGGGGCAGGTCGCGTCACCGGATGCGGCGTCATCCGTGCCTGAAAATCGTCGTTGGAATCTGTGTCGAGCGACAAATCGGGCGTTTTTGGTTTTCCACTTGTGCCCTCTTCACCACCGTAGGTCGCCGTGCGATCGGACATCAGGAACTCCAGCGGATCAAACGGAATTTCCGTTGTTCCCTTCGCCACTTTCTTCGACGACTTCACCACGGTATCAGGCAACGTCTGCGGTTTTTCCGTTTCGGCAGGTGCTGCGTTGCCAGCACCCTTGCGCAGTTTGGACGATATCATCACGGGAAGACTGTCGAGATCATCGTCCGTGTCGATGCTCACTTCTGATCGATGTCGCGCCGACCCGGCGTCGCGTGTCGATTCTGGCTCAAATCGTTGAGGAGGAATCGCATCAATGTCGGTGTTGCTGTCATCCAGACTGAGATATTCCTCTGCATCCGAGTTAAATGGCAGCGCAACGTCCCGACGACTGTGACGGGATTGTCCGGGAACCGGATCAGAATTTTGGTCCAATTCGAACTTGTCGTCCCCGACTTCCAGCCCTGCAGGGCGTTCCGAAGCAACGGCGAATTCTTCGGGTGCCGTCGCATCCATTACATCGTCAGCATTCGAAAGCGGAGCCTGCACGTCAACGCGATGTTGGTTCGATTCAGAATTTGAAACGATCGCCGAACCCACCGATGCCTCAACTGGTTTGGTGACGACAATCGGTTCCTCCGCTTCCGGAGCGGGGACAACAAATTTCGTTTTGCATTTCGGGCAACGGCCGGTTGACCCCGCGAGTTCGTCCTTGATCTTCAGGACGGAAGCACATTCGGAACAAGTGAATCGAATCGTCATACGGCGGCTTTCGCTGTGGCGGATTCTGAATTGACAGATTTTTATGAGTGAGGTTGCAAGGAAGCATTCAAATCATGAAAATTGATTGCTGGCGATCTTCGCCGGATCTGCCCCACTTCATCCGCGGATTTCTCTCGACTGAGAACGCGACCCGATCAGCCGACTTTCCGCCGCACGGGTCGTTCCCGTTTGGAACGACAGAAAGTTTCGCCAACCAACGGGTGGCTCGCGAAAACCCGCCATCTTATCCCGACAACCCTGGACCTGTCCGGGGTTTCGCAGTGACTGTCGAAATCAGCTTAGTAAGGAACGTTAACAGGGCTTCCCTGTGCCATATTTCCGAGATTGCTCCAAGTCGTCCGGTCAATGTTGATGCTGATTTGCTTGACGCTTCCGTCGGCGAGGCACACTTGCACGATCTGGTCGTGCGGGCTGTCGGCTTCGTCGTAGAATAACCCGCTGTGAGGTGCATTTCGATTACTGATCATGGTCGCAGGACCACCCCAGATCCAGCCGTCACACGTCTGATTCTGGTTGATCGGAATCGCTGTTGGTGAAACACGACGTTCTGACACCATAATTACGTTTGACGTTCCATCCGTCACATCCCGGAAACTCACGAACGAGTTCACTCCGAAAATCCCGACGTTTGAACTGAACTGCGTGTAGAGCGATGTTGAAGACGGGACACCACTGACGGTATTGACGGTATTGACAACCGTCAAAGCCAACTGGGCGGGCAACATCGAATAGGTCTGACGATCAAATACGTTGTTGGCGTTATCGTGGAATGTGATCGCCGAGCCGCTGCATCCCGCATAGTCGTTTCCACCCTGAGTCCATGGCGCGGCCCCGGCAATGACGGAAACGGCGGCGGAATCGACGCGATCACAAGACTGAAACGTTGTCGTCGCCAGCATCGATTGTCGGCGACTGGGGCAATAAAACGCGGCAAGTTCGGTTCTGGGCGGAAATACGAAATTCAGATCCTGGGTCGTTGCACCGGCATCGCCATTCGTTCTGACGTTGTCGCCGAACGTGTAGAAATTGTAAAGCGGTCCCTGATCGATCATTGGCAGAATGAAGAGCATCCAGCTTGTGCCGTGAAAGCCGAGATTATTCGTGTTCCGGAGTTGCGAAGTACGGGCTTCGAGTGGATTGGCATAGCGACCAATATTGTCAGTGAGGAACGTATTGTTGATTTGACCTGGTGGCAAGCAACGGTGCGTATCGTGATAGTTGTGCAGAGCCAGACCGAGTTGCTTGAGGTTGTTCTGGCAGGACGCTCGTTGCGCGGCCCTGCGGGCCTGTTGGACAGCGGGAAGCAGCAGAGCCACCAGCATGGCGATGATCGCGATGACAACCAGAAGTTCGATCAGTGTAAAGCCTTTTTGACGTCGTCGTACTGACATAACTCGCTCCTCGTACAAGTGACACGGATGTGATGTGTTACGGAAAAATTCCGATTCACGCTACGGAATTATATCTGCCAAACCGACAAGCCTCTTTTTTTGAATCGCTCTGCTTCACGGGTTCGCCATCGGCCCGCCTGCCACACAGTTCATCCGGTAATTATCGCCCTTTCGATTACCTTTAGTCAAGTAGAATTCAATAGTTGTGGCGGCTTGTCCGTTTTCCGGCCAGTCTTTCACTTTTTTGTCTTCGCTCGATATCCTGTCGCCAGCCGACTGCTGCTGTAAACGGACAAGTCGCAATACTCTTTGTTGAGATGAGGTAATTCGAATGCGCGTAGTGACGTTTGGCGAAGTGATGCTGCGAATGATGCCGTCGGGCTGGCTGCGAATGTCTCAATCGCTTCCGGGATCACTGGATGTGACGTTTGGAGGTGCCGAGGTCAATGTCGCCGTTTCAGTGGCGCGGCAAGGCGGTCACTCGGCGTTTTGCAC
>JANXOO010001059.1 GCA_025353525.1 Schlesneria sp.
GGCTCGCCAGGATTCTTGTTCTGCGTTGTTTTTCAATCCAAAAATCCTTCACGGCGTTGCCCGTTGGGGATAGTGGATCACACTTGTGGAGAATCTCATGTGGAAATGCTCGTCCGGTTTGGCCGTCCGTTCGGCTCCCTGTCACCGGTTCCCATCACGTTTTGCAGTTTTGCCACGTGTTTTACATGCAACACTCGTGCTGTGTGCGATCTCGCAACCGGCGTTGGCTCAAACCAAAGTCAAACCGGTCATTGAGGATCGGGATCTTGTCACCGATGACGGAATGAAGCTGAAAGTTACGTACTTCAAATCGATGAGCGGCAAGGATGCGGCCGTTGTGGTGTTGCTGCACGGCAAGCAAGGAACCCGGCAGAACTGGAAAGGGCTGGCGACTCAACTGCAACAAAACGGCGACTTTGCTGTCGTTGCGGTCGATCTCCGCGGGCATGGAGAAAGTTTGAATCCCGGTAGCAAGAAGATCGAATCCAAAAAGGTCGACTATCAGAATATGGTCGAATTCGACATGAAGGCAGTGAAGGACTTTGTGTTTGAGGAGCACCAGAAAGGGCACTTGAATATGAATCGGCTCGGAATCGTTGCCTGCGATTTCAGTGCGTCTGTTGCGACGCTGTATACCGAACTCGATTGGGAAAAAGCCCCCTTCGACGACAGCCCCTCGGAAGCCGACAGAACGCCACGAGGAAGGGATGTCCAGGCACTGGTTCTGATTTCACCCGAAATGAACGCGCCGGGCCTTGTGACTGCAAATGCAGTGAAAATCCTGCGAGGCCTGAGACGGCCTGTCATGATCGGAGTTTCCGATAAAAACAGTCGGGATTCCGCCGCCGCCAACAAACTCTTCGAACACCTCTCACCCAAAAAAGAGCGGGAAAAAGACAAGGAGAAGGAAGAGCAAGTGATGTTGTTGCAATATGATGGAAACCTTCCCGGCAGTGACCTTGTCGCCCAGAATGCCAAAGTTCGGGAACATATCGTTTTTTTCCTGAACCGACACTTGAAAGAACAACTTCAGAGCGACTGGCGTGACCGTCGCAGTCGTATTGATCGTGAATAACCAAATAGCGTCACCGATTTATACGGCTCGCGGTCCCGATTGAGGCTTCGTTTGTGAGTCCGCTTCCGCGTTCGAAGCGGAACCACCGTCACTGCGGCAGTTT
>JANXOO010001093.1 GCA_025353525.1 Schlesneria sp.
TGACGCCCATGACGATGGTGATGTCTTCACCCTTGGCTGGTGCCGAGATAATGACCTTTTTGGCTCCGGCAGCAATGTGTCCCTTTGCTTTTTCAGCTTCGGTGAACAGACCCGTCGATTCGATGACAATATCAACACCGAATTGTTTCCAGGGCAGTTCGGCCGGCGACTTGGCGCTGACGACATGAATGTCTTGTCCATTGACGATCAGAACATCATCTTCCGCCTTGTCGGGCGTCGATTTTTTCGAGCTGACTTCTCCGGCGAATCGTCCCTGTGTCGTGTCATATTTCAAAAGGTAGGCCAGGTTGTCTGCGGGAACAATATCCCCGACGGCGACGACCTGAACGTCCTTACCAACCAGTCCCTGCTCGACCATCGCACGGAATACCAAGCGTCCAATACGTCCAAACCCGTTAATCGCGACCTTCACCGTCACAATGCTTCTCCTGTACTGACATTACCAAACCGGTCCGCCAACGACTTGTCCAAACGGACAAACGGGGACCGTAACCATGAAGGTCACCCGCCATAACACTTTCGCCGACAATTCAAGCCAATTCTAGTTCCATGCATCCTTCTCAACAAGGAACCGGTGAATTGGCCAGAACCGTCAATTACGAGTTTGTAATGCATGAATTCATCTGCGGATGACCGAAGTCGTGTGACTCGCGTTGACGAAGTGGCTCGATCGCGTTACGAAGTCATTCACTCCGAAACGTAACCCGATTCAAACTCAGTTCCAGGGAATCTGCTGATGTCGACTGTTCCTGCTGGCAAACGACGCTGGAAGTGTCCTGAATGCGGTAGTGAAGTGCTGCTTTCGATGACGCAACTCAATCCAATTGCCTGCGAACCGTGCCTCAACAAGTTGAAGGGTGGAGGAAGCGCGGCGGTTGGTAGCGGTATCGCGAATGCCGCCGCCGGACCACTCGGCATCTGGCAGGGGCTGCCCGAAACAACGAAACTGGCTGTTGTTGCGGTGGCCCTGGTGGCAGGTCTGGTCGTTGGCTTCATTGCAGGAAAATCGATGGCATTGCCGCCAGCGACTCCGTCACGGCATACATCATCCAGCGACAGCGAACTGAAACGGACCCAACGCGAAGAATCAAATCCGGTCGAATCTGACAAGCAGCGTCAAACAGACGTTGAAGTAGAACGACCAGAAGCTCCCGGCCCAGGATACAAGTGGGTTCGAGGTCGCGAAAAGAAGGACGGCACACGCGGGGCGGGTCACTGGGCCAAAGGCCCGCATTACAAAGAGTGAACTGCCAAAGGGCGACTCACACAACCGACCCGATTCGGACCGGGCGAATCGCAATCGCCTCTTCGTAAAGCAACAACATTCGAGGCAGGGCCTGGTCAAGGCTGTAGTTCGCACCGATCAAACGGACGCCTGCGAGTCCCAGGTGCTTGTACTCTTGCGGTCGGTCCAGGATCTCGCCGGCTTGATGTGCAATCTTTTCGGGATTAAAGAAATCGACCAGCAGTCCGTTTTCGCCATCGACAATCATTTCGCGTACTGGGGCTGTGTCGGAGGCCAGGACGGTCGCTCCGCACGCGAGTGCGTTCATCAATGACCACGACAGTACGAACGGTGCCGTCAGATAAACGTGCAAATCGGTGATCGAGAACAGTTTGGCCAACTCGTTGGGTGGCAAAAGTCCGGTGAAGAGAAACCGTGACAAATCGTATTGGTCCTGTGCGAGGACCCATTCTTTGAACGTCTTGCCCCCGGTGAATTCGGCATCAGCGCTGTAACAGATGCGATCATTTCCGACCACGACGAAAAGGACATCACGACGGAGCTGACAGAGTATTTTCGCGGCCTTCATGAACTGGTCAAAGCCGCGAAGACTTTCCATTCCACGCGACACGTAGGTCACAATGCGAAGTCCCTCAGGAAAATCGCAGCCCGCAACTCGCCGCTGACCATGGGGCATCGGACGCCAGAACGAGGTATCGACGCCATCGAAGATCGTGCGGATTTTAGGACGAAATTCAGCGGGGAAGAGGCTGGTTTGCCAAAGGGTTGGCGAATAACCGACATCGCAATTTGACAGGTCGAGCAACAGATGCGCATTGCGAGTTCTGGCGCGTAACCGGTTCTGTTCGTTCGTCGGAAAATCGGGCCGGAAATCCATGTCCGAATTGTGAGTGTGATAGAAATATTCGAAGTAATTGACGATCGGGCAGTCGTACAATTCACGCAGGTAAACTGTCGACAGGAATCCGGCGTGCGCGACAATCAGGTCTGGCCTGATGTCTGGTCGCGCCTTCAACGCTTCGTATGCCGAAACGGAGCGGCACACGACATTCTCGAACGTCCGCGTGCAGAAGTGATTGTGAGCCGTTGCACCGCCGCTCATTGCATAGCGGATCCGATCAACGCCGTCGGCAAAACCTGGTGTATCCTCTGACAGAAATGTGCATCGGAAACCTCGCGTTTGTGCGAGGTACGCCGCAATCAGGCCGAATTGAGCGGGATAATTCTGGTGAATGAACAGAATGTGCATTTGCTGCTCTCAAACTCAGGCAGCGCGACGATTGCGACGTCGATAGTAGCTGGTCACTGTCGTTCCAGGAGTTCCCGAGACCCTGCCGTCGACCGCTTCCACGGCGTACGAATTTGATAGCAGTCGGAAGAAGAACAATAGCAGAAAGGCTCCGGCGGTTCCTGCCGCAAAGCCGATCGGGCTGATCGGAGTGATCTTGAAACTGGTATCAAACAACAGCAGCAGACTGCATCCGATCAAACTTCCGACGATTCCCATCAGCATCGTTCCGACGGCTCCACCCGGATCGCGACCGGGCATAATGGCTTTCGCCGAAAGCCCTACCAGCGTTCCGAAACCGATCCACATCAGTGCTTCGTGAGCAACGTAATCGATCGTGACCATAAGATTGGGATCTGCCATGTTCATGCTCGCTCTGAATCCGGGTACCGAACGACCAGCGCAAGGGGCACCGCCACCATTGCAATCATCACGATTTCCATCGGCACTGATCAATCGCATTCGTCAGCACCGCAGTTGAAGAACGCAGGGTCACAGGCATTCAACCCAGACTGCCGAATCAACCCGGACTTCCGGAATACCCGAGGTCGAGAAGCTCCATCGGATGAAGGACACGGATCGGGCTATGGGCTCCACGGAGCGCCGCCTGGATCTGCAACGAACAACCGGCGTTCCCCATGATGACCGCTTCCGCACCTGTGGCCAGAATGTGCTTGAGTTTTCGCGCCGCCAGTTGATCAGCCATTTCTCCTTCAGTCAGGTTATAGCTTCCTGCAGCCCCGCAACAGATTTCAGATTCAACGAGTGGCACCAGTTCCAGGCCAGGAATCAGAGCCAGCAAACTTCGAGGTTGTTCCCGAATCTTCTGGGCATGACACAGATGGCAAGCGTCATGGTACGTTGCCTTCAACAGGACCTCGTGTTTGGGTGGAATCGGCCCCAGCTCTGCAAGGAATTCCGAAACATCCTTGACCTTTCCGGCCAGTTGTTCGAGTTCGCTCAATGTGGCGGTGTCGCCAGCAGCCAGTTCCGAGGCAATGTGGCCGTAGTCCTTCAGCATCGCACCGCAACCAGCCACATTGATAATGACCGCATCGATGTCGTCGGCGGAAAAAGAACTCGCATTCGTTTTCGCCAGTTCCAATGCTGGTGCACCCGCTCCGCTGTGGTAGTGGATGGCTCCGCAACAGACCTGATTGCGCGGGACAACGACTTCACATCCATTCGCCTGCAACACTCGAGCGGTTGCCAGATTGACGTGCTGAAACATCGCGTCGGCAACACAGCCGGTAAACAATGCGACCCGGGCTCGTTTTGGACCGATGGCCGGGAGAAATTCCGGCAGTTGAGGTTCGCGTTTTTTCAGGGGCGGTAACAGCCGCTGCATCCGTCGCAACCGCTCGGGAAGCAGTTTCGTCAATCCGATCCGATCCGCCAGGCGATCGAGTTTCAGGATTTGCATGATTCGTGCCGGGGCCAACGCCCAGCGCAGACGACGCGGGTAAGGAAACAAACCGTAAAGAATCCATCGCTGGAACCAGTCCTGCGAAACGCCTTTGCCAGGCACTGAGGCACTTCGCTGATGCATCTCGATCCGGAACGGCTCGATCAATCGACCGTACTGAACGCCCGAGGGACAGGCGGTCTCGCAACTTCGGCAATCCAGGCACAGATCCAGATGTCCTTTCACCGTTTCTGACAGTTCAAGCCGACCGTCGGTCACAGCTCGCATCAGATAAATACGTCCGCGAGGACTGTC
>JANXOO010001124.1 GCA_025353525.1 Schlesneria sp.
CCTTCGTCGTTCATTTTCGTCTCTAAGCCATGAACAGATTCAAGAGCAGTCTTCACTGTCTTCAGAATCGACTCCAGGTCGTTAAAGGCAACTGGCTTCAACAGGTGTTGATCAAAGCCACTCATTTTTGTCTGTAGTCGATCAAGTGGCAGGCCGTGGCCGGTCAGAGCAAAGAGTCGGATGTGCTGCAACTCATCGTCACGTTTGATGGCCTCTGCGATCTCATAACCTGTCATACCGGGCATTCCAATGTCCAACAGAACGACATCTGGTCGCAAACGCTGCACAGCTGCCTGACAAATCCGAGCGTCATGACAAACGTGGGAATCGTAGCCGGAGTTTTCAAGCAGCATCGATAGCATGTCTGCATGGTCGGAGTCGTCGTCGACAATCAAGACACGCAATCTCTTTGGATTCGTGGTCACGGACATATCATTACTTCCTTGAAAAAGGGGGAGACGTGGAACTCGTTATCGCCCGATATCGTAACAATCAGACCGTCATTTCGGAGGCGTTTGCCAGAATTTGTTGCAATTCGTTGAAGTCAGGCGGCTTGGCCAAGTGGTAATCGAATCCCGTTTGCCGAGTTCGTTGTCGATCTGCTTCCTGTCCATACCCGGTCACGGCGACCAAAATTACGTTCTGAAAGATCGCCTCCTGACGAATTCTTTTGGCGACTTCGTAACCGTCCATTCCGGGCAAGCCCAGATCCAACAGCACTACGCCGGGTCGGTAATCAAGAGCCGTTTGCAGTGCGGTCGGACCATCGAATGCGGTCCGCACGTCATGTCCCAATTCTGTCAGAAGCATCTCCATTGCCTGAACCGCATCCGCATTGTCATCCACCACGAGCACGCGGAGCGAAAGCCCAATTGGCTCGAAGGGTTCGTTGTCAGTCGATGATGGCGGCTGTTCCAAATCGACTCGTACTGGCAGGCGGATGACAAACTCGCTGCCTTTTCCCAAGACACTGGAAATCTCCACTCGACCACCGTGCATTTCCACCAGCCGCTTCACCAGGCAAAGACCGATACCTAATCCGCCTTGTGAACGATCCAATGATCGCACTGCCTGCGTGAAAAGATCAAAAATGTGGGGTAGTAGTTCGGGAGCGATCCCAACTCCCGTATCGTATACTATCAGCACGGCTTCATCGTCTTCCTGATGAACGGTCACCGAAATCTGTCCACCTGCTTGTGTGTATTTGGCGGCATTGGTGAGCAAGTTGACGACGACCTGTTCGAGTCGGGTGGCGTCAGCGTAGATCCAGATCGGTTGACGCGATTGCGTCACAGTGAATTCATGGGCGTGCTGGTCGATCAACGGGCGGGCAGACTCTACTGCACGCTCCACAATGGAGTTCAGTGTGACTTGTTCTTTTTTGAGGTTAAGTTTGCCGGTGGTAATGCGGGAGACCTCCAGAAGATCATCAACAAGACGGACCAATTGCCCCACCTGACGTTCAATGATTTTGTGAGCCTTTTGCTGGATTACGCCTTCGTTCTTTTGAAGAGCCAGAAGGTGAAGAGCATTCACAATGGGGGCCAATGGGTTGCGAAGTTCGTGACCCAGCATCGCCAGAAATTCGTCTTTCCGGCGGTGCAGGTCAGCTAACGCCACCGCTTGTTCCTGCATCTGCTTTTCCAGACGACTGCGTTCGGTGATGTCCCGTATGTTGCACTGAATGACGTTGTGATCGCCCTCCTGGTAGGAATTAGCGACGATCTCGACCTCGACTCGCCTCCTGGAAGCGGTTTCCAGGGGCAAATGTTCATAACGAATGTAGCCATGTTCTTGAAGCTCCCGTACCGCGGCTTCATTTGCCTCGTTGTCGCTGAACAGGCCAATCTCCCAAAGTTCCTTGCCTGAGAAATGTTCGTGCGAGTACCCCAACAGGTCGATCATGAACGGATTCGCATCCGTGATTCTTCTGGTCACGGCATCAAGGATCAGAATACCATCCTTGGCAGTCTCGAAGAGTCGCCGATACCGGACTTCAGTGTCACGCAACGCCTCTTCAGCCTGCTTGATGGCATCAACGTCAGAATTCGAGCCGACCCACATTAAGACTTCGCCCACCTCGTTCAACATCGGTACGGCACGGGTGACGTGCCAGCAATACACGCCATCGCCACGCTGAAAACGATGTTCGTGACAATAGGACTCGCCAGTGGCGACGGAATGCTTCCAGAGTCGGACGGTT
>JANXOO010001141.1 GCA_025353525.1 Schlesneria sp.
CGATCGACATCCAGGTGATTATTCCGGACGCGACTTGCCTCGACAGTTCCTGTTCCGCAGCGAGAATTCTTCTGGCAACCGGATCGGGGGATTCGGACAGTGCCAGTGCAGCGGCCTGGCGATCTGACTGCACGTTTGATCCGAGCAATCGCTCCAGATCGGCGATAACGCGTGCATCGGCAAATCGGCCAACGCAACGCCACATGCCGGGTGCCACCGGCCGTTTCGCCGCCGCTCGCTCATGAATGAAGTCGACCACCATTTCGGCCAACCGCAAATTGGCTCGCCGATCAAAGCCGATCACTGGCGTCATCGAAACGCCGATGAACTGGCACTTCAAGATCATCTGATTCCACTGATCGTCAGTGAATTGTTCCGAGGGATACGGATTTCCATGAGCTACGGCACAGAAGACTGCTTTGATATTAGTGCGAACCCCTTCCGCGGCCCGCAACACGTGCGCTGCGGCATGCGGCAACAGGGGCAATGCCTGATACAGGGCGACAAGTTCTCCGACTTCTCCCGCGCCAAATAGCTGATCCAGCGTTGCCACCAATTCTGCTGATTCCTGAGCAGGCAACGAAAGGAGAAACAGCGTTCTGGTCGCCTGATCGACGCTCCATCCTTGTGGATGCCAGTCGCAGCGCGCACGGTTCGCTGCCGTTAGTTCATCGTTCGATAACGACAAGTCCGGTTTGCCAACCTTGCGCGGCGCTAAACCGAACCCAAGAAACAGCGATTTTTTGTCGCCGGATCCGATGGCACTCTGTCGGTCACAAACCCAGTCGTACGAATCGGCAGTCAGGCGGCGCGACAGCCACTCGTGCAGTAAATTGCGGATCTGTTCGGGGGGAGAATTCACGAACGCACTCCATCCAGGACGATCGTCTCCACCAACAATGTTTCAATCCGCATATGCCAGTTCCGTACGGTCGGCTCGATTCGTCCCGTTCTTCAATCCGTCCAACGGATCTGATGCGCAATCAATGATGATGGCCGCAACCGACCGGGTTTCCGCAACAACCCGCCATTGGAAGTTGAGGGATGGCACCGGGAATCGGCAGTGCGATCCCTCCCGAGATCAGTCGTTTGACCGGCGTATCCTTCGGAGTGTCGCCGGGATCGACTTCTGCCCTTTGGCAAAGGTCTCCCCAGTTCGAGATCGCGTCTTTCATTCCGTGCTGCACGGTGACCGTTTTGCTGTTTTTGGCACAGTGATAATCATAAGTAGGCATGCGAATCTCCAC
>JANXOO010001156.1 GCA_025353525.1 Schlesneria sp.
TCTTCGTCGTCCTCTTCTTCTTCGTCTTCAGCGGCGACCTTTTTGACGACCTTCACATCGTCTTCTTCAATTTCTGCCGTGATCAGCTTCGCGGTTCCGGGTGCTTCGCCGATGACTTCCTTCAGCGGCTGGATAAAATACAACTTCTTGGACTTCTGTCGCAGAAGTTCAATTCGCTCTTCGGCGGCAGCTCGCTGATCGTAGGGGAAGCGACCTTCTTCTTTCATGCTGCCATTATAGACGACCCAAATCAGTCGCTTGCGGGCCAGGACTTTCTCTTTGACGCGCTTGGTTCTGGGTCCAGCCGCTTTTTTTGTCTTTTTGGGTTTTTCGGGCGAGTCGCCGCGGGCCGCAGCGGCCTCCACCTGCTTTCTCAATTCTAACCGTTTGCTTGCCATCGAGTTTGACGCCTCTTTCGTTCCGTTATCTTCGAGAATCAAACCGGATGAGGCACTCATCCGGCAGTTTTTGCAGGCGATAGTATAACCCGGATCGATTCCTGCCGCCAACCGTGTCGAATCCGGGACAGAAATAAGGCTCCAGTGAAGGCAAAGACCGTCTTTCAGCGATTTGTGCCGGTCCCATTGTTCTTCGTCAAGCGGGGATTCGGTGTGATTATTCGAATCGTTACAAGAGTTTCTATCGAATTAACCAGAAAAACTTGTGTAAACGGACTTATCGTACCGATGAATAGATTGCGGGGAGCGAGCGCGCCTCGCGGGCGGAGTATTTCTGCCTGCCAGTGACGGATGAGACCATGCCCGGGGCGAACCTCGGTCTGGCGTTCGATAAACAGGTTCAGCGACACTCAAAGCCATTCGCGTGCCGCACTTGCGAACGATTCCGCTCACCAGACTGAGAGATGCCAGGGAGGATTTGGAAGGAGAACGTTCCATGCGAAAGTACGGGAAGTGGGTGTTAACGCTCAGCTTGCTGGCGGCAACCCCCGGATTGACCTTCGCGGCGGGTTCCACATCGAAGGATTCAAAACCTTCGACAGGGGCTCGAATGTCGCGAATCGACAATCAGCAAGTGGCTGAAAGCATCAAGGCTGCACTAAGCGGCAAGGTTCGGGGAGATATCGGAATCGAGTTCAAGGATGGCGTTGCCATTCTTGGCGGTTCTGTCACCGATCCCAAAATGAAACAACGGGCAAGTGAACTGGCCGCCAAAGTATCCGGAGTCGCCAAAGTCGACAACCGGATTGCTGTCGCCGAAAAGAAGCAAACCAATTCGGAACGCCTCGCGGGCGTTGCGGCCGGAGCTTCAGGAGGCGTCATGCAGGCTGCCCACGCCGGGGAAGGGTCGCGACGTAGTCAGGTGCAACAGGTGAACGCCGAAGCACCGGATATGACGGCAGCGGCTCCTGTTGCGGCCTACGCACCTGTGGCAAGCGCACCTGGAAACCAGGAAATTGCTGAACAGATTGGAGCGGCATTATCTGCCGCTCAACTGGACGGCTACGACATCCAGATCCGATTCCAGGGGGGCGTGGCCACCTTGGACGGAAGCGTCGGAACCCAGGCAGAACGAGCGACCGCGTCGCGAGTCGTTTCATCCGTAAACGGCGTTCGCAATGTCGCGAATCGCTTGCGAAGTATGGAAGAACCCGCTCCTCAATTTGCGAGTGCCGCTCCTCCACGAGGTTACGGTCCTCCTCAGGGCGACGTACGCAATGCGAGATACGCACCGCCCGCTCAGGGGCAATATCCCGCACAGCAAATGTCTTCACAAGGTTACCCCGGTTCTCAGGGTGGACCGGCAGGGGGAGGAATGCCAATGGGCCCTGGGGCTCCGCCGTATCCTCCGTCCTATGGAAACCCCGGTGCCGGTGCATCGCAAGCGGTGTACAACAGCCCGAATCTGCCGGACAATTCGTGGCCAACCTACGCACAGTATCCGAATTCGGCGGCGGTCTCGTATCCGCAGCAGTACAGTGCCAGTGCGTGGCCTTACATTGGTCCGTTCTATCCGTATCCTCAGGTTCCGCTCGGTTGGCGAGATGCCACGTTACGGTGGGATGACGGACAATGGAACCTGATGTTCAAACCACGAACCGACCGCTGGTTTTGGTTCGTGAACCCGAATAACTGGTGATCGATAGCGTGTTTTATCGGGTGGTGAACCCGCGAAAACGGCCTGACGGCTGAACTCCGGCACAGTCACCCGATGAATTCACGGTTTGGCGCAAGACTTTTGCGTGATGAACGTATCTCCCGTTGCGATGCCGCAGACAGCAATGTCCGAGTGTGGTACCGGCAATCAGGCGTTCGGCGAATGCCCGATTCGGAACTGCAAGTGGCACGAACCGGCTTCCGGCAAAATCAGGCTCTGCTACGGCAGAGGCTCAGACATTCGAATGGCTCGACGTCCGCAGTGGCTTGCCTGCTGCGGACGTTTTTGTTTTCGGGCATCGAAATCGGACAGAATCGATCACCGATTCTCAAAAATATTCCGATTTTATCAATACAACCGACAAAATCGGAAGTTTTTCGCAAGTCTCTTGCCGGAATACTCGATACATAAGTGACAGACGGTCCCACGATCGCCATTTCAGCGGATTCGGGAATTGCCGGAGAGAAACAATGATGAAGCCAGACTCACTTACAAAGCGATTTTCTCTACTGGCCGTAATTGGCCTTCTGACGATGAGCAGTAGTGGATGCATCCTGTTTGGCAGACTGCTGACAACGGCATTCACCCTTGGGGCCTTCTTCGGAACAACACCGTTGATTCCGGTCAGTCCGTATTACACGGAATTGATTGAAGACGCCTACATCAGAGAAGAACGCTATGAAAAGGTTCCGATTCTGGATCCGGTCGAAGGCGAACATGCTCCGATTTTCTGCCAGGATCCTCCCAGTGCCGACGAAGTGATGCGAGCACTGCCGCAGGAAACTTCCGGTGGTTGGCCGTTCCTGGCTGAAACGGCACGAAACAATGTAAAGATCGTGACAGAGCCGATCGTCGATCGAATGGACGAGTGTCGCTTCTTCCCGCTCGCAGGACCGGCGCGGCTCCATCACTGCCACTACAAATGCACGGTCTACTACGACTTGATCAAGCG
>JANXOO010001181.1 GCA_025353525.1 Schlesneria sp.
TTGAACTTACGCGACTATCACGACAAGGCGCTGCAACTGGCTCGCGAGCCGGAGAGGCTTTATGGAATCAGGCAGAGGTTGAAAGAAAATCGCGATTCGTCGGGGTTGTTTGACATTCGCCGATTTTCGGTTGGGATCGAGGCTGCATTTGCTGGAATGGTTGACAGGTTGGAATTGAAGGCGGGGATTGGTGCGGAGAAGACGGGTTGACGCATTTTCCCGGGTGGTGGTGAATGGCTCATGCAGGGATTTCTACGATCACTTTTCCCAGGACGTTTGTACGGAGTTTTTCAAACGCTTTTGCGACTGATTCGAGTGGAAACCGGGAATCGATCTTCGGACGCAATCGGGCTCGATCCATCAGTTCGACGATTTCCTGCCAGGCGGTTTGTGCTCGACCGGGTGAGTCGTCTGTGACGAGAACTCCGTGAATCGACGCCCGCTTGAACATCAGGGCGGGGATCGGGATGACCGCCTCGATACCGGCAAGAACTCCGACAACGCTGACTCGGCCATGAATTCCCAACAAGTGAACGGCCGTTGTCAGCGACGGCCCGCCGACGTTGTCAACAACGAGCGGCACACCTTTCGCGCGAAGTGCATCGCATATCTGTTCTTTCAAATGCGGATTGTCCGGTGAAAAGACATGGTGTGCTCCCGCTTCCAAAAGACCCGGTCGCTTGTCGTCCGATCGGGAAAGGCCGACGACGGTGGCTCCGTAAGCGCTCGCCAATTGTACCGCAGCAAGACCGACACCTCCGGATGCTCCGGTAATCACGACGTTCTGGCCCGGCTTCAATCCGCCGATGTCGACGAGCGCTTTCCATGCGGTCAAAAACACCAGCGGAGCGGCGGCGGCTTCAGAGTGGCTCCATTCTTCGGGCTTTCGGGCGAGGTTTTCGGCGGCGAACCATTGCTGTTCACACAGTGTTCCATTGACGAGATCCGTCGTCGATGACTGGAGTACAACAACAACGTCACCCGGCTGCCAATGTCCGGCGGCATCGCCTTGAATCACGATTCCGGAGGCATCACGTCCTGGTACAAACGGCGGTTTGGGACCACCGGGGTAACGTCCCTCAATCTGAAAGTGATCGGCGGGATTGAGTCCCACGGCATGAACTTTCACGAGAACGTCTTCGGGCCGTCCGTCGCGGAGAACCACGTCTGACAATCGGGTTTGTTCCCATCCGCCCGGTGCCGTCGTCACAAGTGCTCGCATTGATTCTTCCTTCGATCAGCCAACGTTTAATCTTTTTCGGCGGGTCAGGCCCCTGTGAGGCCACCAGAACACGGCGAGGGCAACGTCTCGGCGGAACTGTTCAGTCGGGAAACATCCTGGATTTACCGTTCGCCCTGTGGAGTTCGCACATGTGCGTCGGGACTTATTCTACGAAAGCAGGTGAACTGTAAAAGCCTGCGACAGAGTAGACCATTACAAACGCGAAAAAATGTGGTTCTGGTCCAAATGAGGACGTCGCGACGGAAATGCGATGCCGGGCAACGCATTTTTGTTACGGATAGTAATATACTGCTCGCGGTCCAGAATGAGGTCTCGTTTGAAAGTCCGTTCCCGCGTTCGATGCCGATTCATCGCTGGTCACGCACTTTCCATGAATCGTTGAAGTTTTTCGCGGCCTCAATTCAGACCGCGCGGAGTATAATCACCGTCGATGAGCTACAACTGAAACAAAATACTCAATCGGATTCTTCCTTCGTCGCGGGGCCCACCTTCATTTTCCCGTCCAGAACCACACGGAAGACATCACCGGCAACTCTTACGAGAGAACATCGCGATGGAATTGTTCATAATAGTCAGCCTGCTGATCGCCATGCTGGTTCTGACAATTGCCATTCTTGGCCGTGTTCTCAAAAAACAGGATGAGAATTTCACGGAACTGCGACGCGACATTCGGGAATTCAAGAGAGAAACTCTCAAGGCGTTGAAGGCTCTTGATCGCTGGAAGGCAAACAACGCAGAACACGTGCCGACGACTTCGCAAACTCCGACACTGGCGACGAAACCCTTTCAGGTTCCAGCGTTTGGCAAAAGTCCGGAGACGACAACGCCACCCGAGCAGACGCACGATCCGGTTCTGACTCCTCCGTCACTCGTACCCGCTCGCACTCAAGGTTCAGCCAAGGCGGCCGATGAAGACGAACCCGTCGAACTCGTATTCGATGACGATCCCGTGCCATCCATAACACGTACCGGGTCCGATTTCCGTCCTGAACCGGTTGCGGTTCAGGGGCACGATCGAAGTCGGGTCGGACCCAACCGTCCGGTTCACGATCTGCCGAGAACTCAAAATAAATACGAAACGGCGGCCAAAGAAACGCTAAAAAAGATCTGGAGCTGGATCATCGTCGGCGAAGAGCAACTGCCTGCAGGTGTATCACTGGAGTATGCCATCGCGAGCCAATGGTTGCTGCGGATCGGAATTCTGATTCTCGTTATTGGTGTCGGTTTCTTTTTGAAGTACTCGTTCGACCACAACCTGATCAGACCCGAGGCTCGTGTGGCGATGGCCGCCATCGTCGGTCTTGGACTGCTGACATCGGGAACCCGGTTGCTGGGTGGACGCTATCACGTCTTCGGACAGGGACTGATGGGGGGTGGACTGGCAACGCTATATTTCGCTGTCTTCGCGGCAGCGAATTTCTATCACTTGATCGAAGTGGTCCCTGCGTTTGCCTTGATGGGGGCGATTACGGTCCTCGCGGGTGGAATCTCGGTGCGGTTCAATTCCATGCTGATCGCCGTGCTGGGAATTCTGGGCGGATACGGTACGCCGATGATGTTGTCGACCGGCACCGTCGACTTTGCAGGACTCTTCGGCTACATGCTCGTTCTGGGGATTGGCGTACTGGGAGTCTGTTACTGGAAGAATTGGCCGGTCGTCAATCTGTTGAGTTTCTTCTGCACGTACGCGCTTTATTTTGCAGCCATCGAAAAGTACGACGAGACTGATTTCCTGAATGTTATTCCATTCCTGACGGCATTCTTCGTCCTCTTCTCGACGATGACGTTTCTCTACAAGCTGGTGAATCGGGCTCCGTCAAATCTCTTTGATCTCGCCGCGTTGCTGATCAACGCGTTCGTCTATTACGGCGAGAGTTACCGGCTCGTTTCGGGCATCTATGGCCGGGAATGGGCTGCCATCGTCACTTTGGGGCTGGCTCTGTTTTACACGCTTCACGTCTGGTATTTCCTGATTCGGAAGATTGTCGATCGTGAGTTACTTGTCAGTTTCCTGGGCCTGGCTTCGTTCTTTGTGATCGTCACTGTGCCTCTGCTTCTGTCATCACAATGGATTACCCTCAGTTGGTCCGTCCAGGCACTCATCCTGCTCTGGATTGCGCGCAAACTGGGAAGTCATACACTGAAGTACGTCAGCTTCATTTTGTATGCGATCGTCGTGATTCGAATCGGAGCGAACGACCTGCCGGGTCAGTTCGATGTACCGGTTCCGACAGAGATATCCAACTCCGAATACGTCGCACGATTGATCGAGCGGCTGGTCATGTTCTGCGTACCCGTTATCTCGCTTGGCGTCGCACATCGGTTGCTGATCGGTTGGCCGGGTGAGGAATCCTCTGCGATACGTTCCGAAAACGATTTGCCGGAAGTCATTCCGACAACGTGGGCGTCTCGATCGATTGTCGGCGTGGCCGCAGGAATGCTGTTTCTGTACCTGCACCTTGAGGTGAATCGAACGGTCGGCTTCGCTTACAACCCGTTGAAGTTGCCACTGTTGACGATTCTTTGGCTGATCGGCTGTGGTGTCCTGTTGCGCACAGCAATACGCCAAAAGAGTGAACAATGGCTGATTGCCGCAGTGCTCGGAACAATACTCGTGATCGTCAAATTGTTGGTCGTCGATATCCCGTCCTGGTCGATATCGAGTCAATTCATTTACAATGGAGGGTATTCATTCCACGATGCGTTACTACGACTGCTCGACTTCGGCACGATCATTGCGTTTTTACTTGTCGCCTGGATCAGTGCTGCACGTCTAATAAAAAATGCCGATTACGCCAGGATTTTCGCGGTCACCGGGATGAGTGTTCTGTTCGTGTTTCTGACTCTGGAACTGAATACGGCCCTGTACCATTTTCTTCCGGGAATGCGACCGGGCGGCGTTTCGATTCTGTGGTCTGCCTTTGCGTTTTCGTGGTTGCTGCGCGGAATCTGGCAGAACCTGCGAGCCTTGCGCTATGCAGGCCTGGTCCTGTTTGCCATCGTGATTGGCAAAGTATTCTTTCGCGATCTCGGTGAACTCGACCAGTTCTATCGGATCATCGCCTTTATCATTCTCGGGATGATCATCCTCGCTGGGTCGTTTATCTACCTGAAGTATCGCGAGACGTTCGCGGTGATTGCTGCCGAACCAAAGAAGGAGCCAGCCTGATGAGTTTCCGTTTTTTACGTTGGTCCCCGCTTCTGTTCATGTTGATGGCACCGTTGCTCACATCGGCACAAGACGTTCCGGTTTTTCACTGGGTTCGCGATGTGCGGATTTCGAGTCTCTCGGCGACAACTCCGTGCGCAGCGCCACTCGATTCCCATTTTTTCCAGCAGACCAGACCGGGTTGGCCGGATATGCGGATGGCGAACGACAAGGGTGAAGCCGTCGCATCCGTGGTTCGCACGGCAAAGGTCGTCAGGACTCGCACAGTACGAACGTACTGGTCGGCCGAACAGCGCGCTGCAACAGTTGATGAGGCGACCGGGTTACAGGTCGAATTGAATTTGCGCGACAAGGAAGATATTCCAGGTGGACTTCGAATCATCACGCCACTCAAGGATTTCAGACACCGGGTGCAAGTCGAATCATCTGCCGACGGCACAACATGGACTTCGGTCGGCCCTCCGAGCGTGATCTTCGACTATTCACGACACGTCGATGCGAGGAACGATCTGATTGAATTCAATGCGGACAATCATCGCCTGTTCCGAATCACGATTGCAGACCTGACCTCTGAACAGGATTTGCAGTTGCTGGAACTCCAACGGCGATTGCGGGGGATTGATGAAACTGACCGTACGGAACGAACATTGATCGCCCGGCGTCCGTTCCGTATCGACCGGATCGATTTTTATCGGGACGTTTCACTGCCGGAAGGAAGCGATTTGCAAATGACGCCGTATCCTGCGAATCACTTCGCCACATCCCCGAATGACAGCAAGCATCAAACGATTCTGACATTCACGACTCAGAACGAGCCGATTACAGAGATTCGGATTCTGACCGATGCCGAAAACTTCAGCCGCACGGCAAAAATCGAAGCCGAAATCAACAACGTCAATGACCGATCGGAATGGCAACTGGTGTCGACGGGGACGATCTCGCGATTCGCTGTCGGAACGATTCAGAACGAGGAATTGGCATTGAAGATTGTCGAACGACAGCAATCGCGTTATCGCATTACGATCGAAAACCGTGACAGTCCACCGCTGTCAATTTCAGGCGTCGAATTGTCGGGACCCGCCTATGAACTGGCATTTCTCGCATCGCCCGGCCAGAACCTGAGGCTGGAATACGGCTCGCCGAACGCTCCTGCCGGCAAGTACGACTCCGCCGCGTTAAAGGCCGCGTTGAAAAACGGCATCGCAACATTACCCGCAACGCTCGATGGTCCTCGCATCAATTCCAACGCACCGAAGAACCCGCGCTGGGCATTCTGGAACGATACCCGAGTCCTCGTTGTTAGCATTATTGTCGTGGCATCGTTGCTCGGCTGGGGACTTGTCCGGGCGGGCAAGCGTATCGACGCTGCATCGCCACCTCAGAATTGACGGGGTTGGAAACAGGCGACAAAAAAGCAACCAGGGGGTGCAGGGCGCCGCCGTTGGTCACTCGCCCTCAAATTATCCCCAAAGCCCCGGCGGGCAATGCCGTGAAGGATTTTTAGATTGGAAAACAAAGCAGAACGAAAATCCAGGCGAGCCGAGTCCCGGCGCGCCTGTTTCCGCAAAAAAAAGATTTGAAAAATCCTTCACGGCGTTGCCTGACAGGAGGGCTCGGTCGTTTTTCTGGTTGGTTTCCCGGGTCGGCGCTGCGCGGCAAGAGCCTCTTCGCTCTGCCCCAGGCTTTCTTGTGATGGCCTTTCATGCCGTTTTGAAATGTTTGAGAGTTTATGATGTCAGTCTGGGTTCAAACGAGCGATGATCGTGTCTGTTGCCAGGTCGTTTCGGAGGCCGGAACGCGTGCTGTGGGGATCCAGATTGCCGAGGGGCTGAGTGCCGGTGATGTTGTGGCTTTGGCGGGTGAGCTGGGGGCGGGGAAGACCCGGTTCGTCAAGGCAGTGGCGGAGGCATGGGGGGTTCTGCCGGAGGATGTGAACAGCCCGACATTCACTTTGATTCAGGAATATGAGGGACGAATCATGATCCGGCACTGCGATACCTATCGGCTGAAAAATGCCGAGGAATTCGCCGACCTGGGACTGGACGAATTGTTTGCGTCCGATGGAATCGCACTGATCGAATGGGCGGATCGCGTGGTGGAGTATCTTCCTCGCGATCGGCTTGAAGTCCGGATAACGATCGATAGTCCGACATCGCGAACGATTGAAGTTTCGGCGACGGGGAACCGGTCCCGGCGAAACCTGCTGCGACTGCTATCGATGCCTTGGCCCACGACGCCGTGACCGCGGCCCCGGATGGATGGCGTGGAATATCGCTGGTCGCGTGGCCCTTCGGGCCATCGGAATTGCGTTCTCAGAAGTTTCCTGTAATAATATATTTGTTATCCTTAATTCGCCGGCACGAACATGCCGATGAATGGGGGACAGCCGGAATCAACGCGCCTCACAGAAAAAGCCTGCGAATCGAGGAGTTTCGCGGCATGCGGTGCTTCGTCGTTTTTGTAATGCCAACGACTGACTCCGCGTCACCATCTGTCGCCGGAAAGCGCGGATGAGTCATTTCCTGTGGGGTGGTTGAAAGATTTCAGGCGAACGCCACCGGGCTCGCCTGGTCTTTTCCGGTTTGGTCTTGTTTTACAGGTTGCAGGTATCCCTGCCAGGGGAACGATCTTGGACGGCAACTGGTATCGCACAGAGTCGCATTGCACGGAAACTCATCATGCAAAGCCCCACTGTGCAGAGACGCTTCGTGCAGAGACACCTCGTGCAGAGACGCTTCGCAAGTTGCGTCAGATCTGTCGGGGGACAGCGAAGCCGTTTATTCCTCTATCGGATCAGCCGCTGCGATTGTCGACCGGATTGTCAGCGCTGGATGCACTGTTGCCGGGTGGCGGACTGGAGCCGGGATGGATCGTGGAGTGGTTGTCTCCGGTGGAGGGTTGCGGAGCCGCCGTGCTCGCGTTGCAAGGGGTGCGGCCCGCATTGCAGCGGCGACCGGTTTGGGCCGTGGTCGATGGAACAGGCGAGTTCCATCCGTCCGCCGCGTGGGGGTGGGGGGTGTCGCTCGACACTTTGCTGTGGCTTCGTCCTTCGTCCGTGGCGGATACGGCATGGACCATCGAGCAGTGCCTGCGCTGTCCGGCGGTAGGGGTGACCTGGTTTCAGGCCGACCTACTTCCCGATCGGGTACTGCAACGATGGAAAATTGCTGCCGAGACGGGTGGTGGAATCGGAATTTTGTTTCGACCCGCCAGGGCCGCTCGAAACTCATCATGGGCCGACGTTCGCTGGCTGGTGCAACCGCGACCGGCGGCGGTCGCCCAGGGACGGCGGGTGCGAGTGGAACTTCTCTCGTGTCGCGGTGAGTGCCGCGCGGGAGACTCGATCGAATTGGACGTGTGCGATGCCGCGGGTCATGTGCGTTTGGTGTCCTCACTGGCCGGAGCAGTCCCCGCAACCCGGGCCGCCGGAGCGTAGCTCTGAATATCGTCCGGAGACAACTTCCCGACTGCGTTTGCTCGCTCTCCATTGCCACAAGTACAGCCCGCTCGTCGGCCTCGAAGAGGTCCCCGCTCCCGAATCACTGTGGCTCGACATTTCCGGAAGTGAAGCTCTGTTCGGTGGCGAGCGGGGATTGTCCGACCGACTTCGGGCCGATCTGTCCGAACAACGCGTGCAGACGCGGATCGCCACGGCCGACTCGTGGGGCACCGCGTGGGCCGTCAGCCACTACGGCGAGGCTGACATTTCGTCCGTTCCACCCGGTCAGTCGGCAAGCTGGCTCGTCCCGCTGCCTGTCGCGGCATTGCGGATTTCCGACACGGCGCGGCGTTCGTTGCAGTTGCTGGATGTGGTCACCATTGGCCAACTGATGCGACTGCCCCGTTCGAGCCTGCCGTCCCGGTTTGGCAAAGAACTCGTCCGTCAACTTGATCGCGCACTGGGACTCGCCCCCGAATTGCTGACGGCAGAACGACCGATCGAACCGCTGTTCGTCGAGTGGCTGTTTGAAGAACCCGTCTCTGATCGCCAGACACTTGATCGCGTCTGTGAAGTATTGCTGGAACAATTGTTGGTCGCGCTGGACGAGCGCCGCGCCGGGTTACGGGAACTCGCCTGCCACTGGCTTGGTACGGCAACCGAACCGACATCGCTGCGGCTGCTGCGTCCCACAACGGAAAGGCGGCACCTGTCCGGTTTGCTCAGGCTGCAAAACGAACGGCGACTTTTTACATCGGGCGTTCACGGCGTGCGGATGGAAGTCGTCGAGATGGGTCTGGCGTCTGTGCGACAGGCGACGCTGTTTGACGACGACATGCACGACAAACATACACAAGCCTCGGCCGAGCTGATTGATCGGCTCAGCATTCGACTCGGTTGGCACGCGGTGCTGCGTCCTCGGCTGATGCCCGACCCGCAACCGGAATTCGCCTGCGAATCGGTTCCCTGGCTCGATGCACAAACGTCAGCAAAATCCGACCCGATCACCGATGCCTCAAGACGGCGCTGTCGTCCGTTGCGGCTGTTGCATTCTCCGCAACCGCTTGCCGTTCGCGAGGATTCGGACACCGGGCTGCCGTGTCGTGTGAATCGTTCAGTCGTAGTACGCATCAGCGGCACCGAGCGGATTGACGCAGGCTGGTGGCGGGGTGCGGATACGAAACGGGACTACTACCGTCTGGAACTGGAAAGCGGAGCAGCCCTGTGGGCCTTCGTCGACCGGGACACAGGGCGCTGGTTTCTGCACGGCCTCTTCGTATAGCAATTCATACACCACGAGCCACCTGGGAAAACCAGGTGCCGAGGGCGAACCAGGCGATACACATGAGCCGAACGACCCACGTGAATTTGCTCGCCAATCAATCGGCTTTGCCAATCACAACGATCCCGGACTCGGTGACCGTGTAACCGGCCGCTCGATCCGCTCCGAGGTCGAAGCCGACTTGTGTCCCTTCCGGCAGTCGTACGCGTTTGTCGATAATCGCCCGGCGAATTTTGCAATTGCGACCGATTTCGACGCCATCGAACAAGATCGATTCCTCGACCGTGGCCCAACTGTTGACCCGAACATTGCATCCAAGGACCGAGCGGCGCACAGTCCCACCGGAAATGATCGACCCGGAACAGACGAGGCTGTCCAGAGCGTGACCGGTGCGAGGGTTGGTTCCTGCCGTTTGAGCGAACACGAATTTCGGTGGCGGCACTTGCGGGACATAGGTTCGCAACGGCCACGACTGGTCATACAAATTGAGTTCTGGTTCGACGGCAACCAGATCCATGTTGGCTTCGTAGAACGCATCGAGGGTCCCGACATCCCGCCAATAAAGGCTGCGACCGGTATTTTTATCGCGAAACGGGTAGGCCCTTACCAATTGGGAGCTGATAATCGACGGAATGATATTCTTGCCGAAATCATGCGAACTCCGTCCGTCGGTCGCATCCCGGCAAAGCTGATCGAACAAAAAGTTGGTATTAAAGACGTAGATCCCCATCGAGGCGAGGCATCGCGACGGATCGTCGGGCATCGGCATGGGTTGAGGCGGCTTTTCCTGAAAATCGATGATCCGTTGCGTTGCATCGACCTGCATCACGCCGAATTCACGACCCTCCTCAAGCGAACAGGGGATACAGCCGATTGTCAGCACCGCACCGGAACCGATGTGATCCTGCAGAAGATCCGCATAATCCATCTTGTAAATGTGGTCGCCCGACAGAATCAGAATATAATCAGACCGGGCTTGTTCGATCGAGTAGATATTCTGGTAAACAGCATCGGCCGTCCCCTGATACCAGTTTTCGTCAATTCGTTGCTGTGGTGGAAGTATGTCGACATATTCGTCAAGTTCCCGGCAAAGGAACCGCCAGCCCAGATTCATGTGCCGGTCGAGGCTGGCTGACTTGAACTGGGTCATCACGAGGATTTTTCGCAATCCGCTGTTGATACAGTTCGACAACGCAAAATCGATGATGCGGTAGGCACCGCCGAACGGCACCGCCGGTTTAGCGCGATCCCGTGTTAAAGGTTCCAGACGAGTTCCCTTGCCTCCGGCAAGGATCAACGCCAGCGCGCGATGCATAATCAGTTCCTTTCTGAATCGATCACCTGTTGACTTCCCGCAACAGGCGAATAATCGTCGCTTTGATTTTCGGTTCCGCATCAGCGGCCAGATAACTGGATCGGGCTCGCCAGGTTTCGTAGCCGCCTGCCAAATGCTGTTCGGGTGGAGGAAGGTAGCCGTTATATCCATTGGCCAAACTGATCGTAAACGTCGGCTTGACAGGGCTTTGGAGTTTGATATTCAGGCCGGTTTCGGCAAACGTTTCGCAGGGGCAGGCGGCGATGGCGATCGATCCGATTCGCATCGCCTGGAGCTTCAGTTTGACCGAAGTGTCGTAAGCGGCCAGCAGAGTCGTTTCGCGAGCATAGATGAGCGACAGATCGCCCCCGTCGAGCGGCATTGCATGTCCGTCGAGTTTCTTTACGGCAGTCGAGATCTCGTCTGCGATCGGCTTGCGAACTCCTATAACAATCTCTGCTTCGCGAACTCTCAGCGGGACTTCCGTCACGTATTCGATTTTCTCGCATGCCTGGAAGACGCTTTGCGTCAGCAACTCCGCGGCATATTCAATTTGCTCGAACGGCTCGCGTTTAGGAGCCACCTTTTGGCGAAAATCGACATTATTGACATCCCCGCTGGCACCATTGGACATGATCCCGACAAATGCCGGATGGACATCCGTGGCCTTCATTTGCCTCGCGATTCGCTGAGAGAATTCACCAAAATAGTCCGCAGAAACAACATCACCGGGAACGCCGCCGATGTTTTGCAGCGAATAATTGGCGAGCAAGGCGATCGGGCGCCCTTCGAGCGACTGAATCGATATAAAGCTCAGATCCCCATCGATCAAGTTGACTGATTTGCTGACTTTCGGGTTGCTGTGGCCGGGGTTCGTGATCACGCGATCAGACTTGACGCCGAACGGGTTGGATTCAGACTTTTCATCCTCTTTGATCAGCCACCGTCGATTGAACAGGAGAGACTGCTGGTACACCATTCCCCAGCCGATGCGAGCGGGTTCGAGTTGATTGTTTGCCTGCTCGATTCCTTTGGAAATCTGTTCGACAAGAAAGTCGGAATACTCTTTGTCCGGCTCGCTCTGGAAAACTGCCGCGACGGTCGGGCATGAATGAGCGTGTGTTGCGGAGATAAGTATCCGGTTGGGAGGAATTCCGGTTTTTGCAAACGCCTTTGATTTTGCAAGATCCAGCAATTCCCGGGGTATCATGCAACTGTCACAGACAACGATGGCCAATGACTCTTCCGCAACTTTGGCGGACTTGGTGTTCTTCAAAACGATGCATCGCGCATGCAAGGGATCGTGCGCTGCAGTCGCCTGTTGATCGACCATACTGCCGTTGACCGAAATCGGAAACTTTGTCGGAGTAATATCCTGTGCGTATGCACCCGCCTGGAGCTGCGTCAGACCGTCGGCCGCAATACACAGATTCACTTGCACGATCACTGGAAGAAATCCGAACAGAATCCGCAGTCCGCTCAAACAATACCGCACTGTCATGTATCGCCTCCTCGACCTGGAATGGCTGTTCCAACTCCGGAACCGCCCCACCCGCGAGCTACAGCATGTCGGATGTCGGACAACGTGGCAACTGACTCGCAGGCACGAATTATTGAAAACGGTCTTCAAATCGCGGAAATATGAGGTTTGCGCCGACGTATTTTCGTGTTCAGCGGAAGTTGCGACACCACCCGAGGAGACGCGATAAAATTCACGATGTTCGCAAGAACGGTGTTGATGGCATGACCAACGTTGACAGCCGCCCAGTGAATAATCCTGTTGATGATTTTCGTGATCAATGTACCAGTCTCACGCCGGTCGCCGTTACAATCGGAAATGGGACAGTTCATCCATTCGCCATACAGGACAAACTCGCCCCGGCTTTTGGTGATCTGAGGATTTCGCAATGAGGTATTTCATACTTTTGATCGTTGCATGCTACGCGGTGTCGGTCGCGACCGCTGCGGAGATCAGGCCCGCTGTCGGAGAGACGGTCGCGGATTTGCGATTCAAGGACGTTCGAGCGTTGCCACGATCGTTGGCCGATCTGGGAAAAAAGCAAGCTTTTGTCTTTGCCTTTACGACGACGAATTGTCCGCTGGTGAGACGGTCGATGCCCAAACTGATCGATCTGGATGCCCGATTCGGGCCTCGGGGAGTGCAATTCGTTTCGGTCAATGTCGGCCCTGACGAGACCATTCGCGATATGGCGTCTCAGGCAATCGAATTCGAGGCATCATTTCCGTTCGTCAAGGATGCCGACTTTTCTTGCGCGAGATCGCTGGGAGCGACCCGGACTCCCGAAGTCGTCGTGTTGAATTCCGAACGAAAAATCGTCTATCGCGGCAGGATCGACGATCAGGTCAGACTGGGAGGCTCGCGACTCGAACCGACTCGCCGGGATCTGGAAGAGGCTCTCAATGATGTGCTGGCAGGTCGTGAGGTCGTAGTATCCGAGACGAGTGTCGATGGTTGTCTGCTGACTTTTCCGGGGCGTCCGCCACTCGATCTGCATCCACCGACGTTTAACCGGGACGTTGCACCAATCCTCAACCGGTGTTGTGCTGAATGCCATCGTGACGACGGCGTGGCTCCGTTCTCGCTTGTTTCGTATCCCAATGCCAGGTCACATGCAGAAATGGTGGCCGAGGTCGTTGTCGATCAGCGAATGCCACCGTGGTATGCGAGCCCGAAGCACGGAAAATTCCGGAACGACCCTTCACTCACGCCGGTCGAACGCCATGTGTTGCTCCGGTGGGTGGCATCCGATCGCCTCGAAGGAGACCCCGGGGATGCTCCAAAGCCGCGATCGTTTCTGAAAACTGACTGGAAGATCGGCGAACCCGATCTTGTGATTTCGATGATCGACGAGCATCAGATTCCGGCGACGGGTTATGTCGATTACAAACGGTTTCTTCTGCCATACGTGTTTATGAACGAGACGTGGCTGGAAGCGATCGAAATCCGGCCCGATAATCGAAGCGTCGTGCACCACTGCAACATGGCTTATGCGACAACTGATGGGGTTGGCCATAAAACGTTCATTACAGGACATGTACCAGGCGGTCAGCCGATGGACCTGAGCCGATTTGACGAGGGTGTTGCATTCAAAATACCTCAATTCGCGGTACTCGGCCTGGAAGTTCACTATACGACGACGGGAAAAGAGGAGCGATGTCGAATCTCGGTCGGGCTGAGGTTTCCACGGAAGACTATTCACAAGCGGCTGCAAAATTTTCTGCTTGATCCGCACGGCATCGCGATTGAACCCGGTCACGGTGCCTTTCCGATCCGTTCGAGCGTCATGCTGACACAGGATGTGACTCTGTTGGGGTTGTTCGCTCATATGCATTTGCGAGGCAAGGATATGACTTTTTTTGCAGATGTCCCAAACCAGCCACGGCAAACGCTGCTGCAGATTCCCAACTACAATTTCGGATGGCAACTTGCCTACGAAATAGCTCCGGGTGTGAATCGGTTTCCGGCAGGGACCCGGATTGAAGCTTTGGCTCACTATGACAATTCGAGCTTCAACCCCTATAATCCTGACCCGGGTCGTGTTGTTCGTTACGGACAGCAAACGTTCGACGAGATGTTTAACGGATACGGCTTCTTTGTCGACAATCACGAAAATCTTGGCCTGACCGTCGATTCAAAAACGGGCGTCGTTCGAAGTGGTCGTTTGGGTCAAAATTCAGCCGAACAGGACGTGGAATGAGGCAATGAATTAAGGACTGCGTTCCACGTGATCGGCAAAGACGCTTTTATTGAAGCCTGACTCAACATCAGGAAAGCGTCTAATCTTGCCTCATAAAGCATCTGATGAACTGAAAAAGGAATGCATGCATTCGCTGCGATCATTATCGCAAAGCATCTGAGTCGTCCACCAATTCAAAGTGTTCACCTAAAATATTACGAAAAATCAAGGTAATCTCCGGTGAATTCAAATTGAGACGTTGCTATGAAGAGCCGATGTAAGCGCGTTTCGCTTCGATATCCAGAAGAATCATTTTCGCAAAATCGATCTTGTTCGGTTCGGCACCAGGATTTGGAAAGACGCTTTGATCCAGCGTCTGACGGTAGAAAGCACTGTTGGTAATTATGCAAACTCTGACGCTCAGGCAGCAAGAGATTTACGATTATCTGAAAGACCGGATCGTCAATCGGGGTTATGGTCCGACGGTACGTGAAATCGGTTCTCAGTTCGGCATCAAGTCGCCAAATGGCGTCATGTGTCACTTGAAGGCTCTTGAAAAGAAAGGGCTGATTTCCCGCGAATCGCATATGTCCAGGGCGATTCAACTGTCCGATCCCCCTCATGCCGTGACGGAACTTCCGTATTTCGGGCTATTGGAAATTGGAAAAAGCTTCCCGAGCTACGGTCCAGACGATCGCCTCGATTTCAGTGACCTTTTCAGCGCATCCGGATCGTGTTGCTTTCGTGTTCGTGGAAGCGACCTCGAAAGTGAGAATATCGCCAGTGGTGACACAATCGTGGTCGTTCGTCAGCCAACATTTCAGGACGGCGACCTGACCGTCATCGTTTGCGAAAACGGAATGATACAGATTCAGCGACTTTATCAGGAAAAAATGCGGATCCGCATCGAAACCGGCCTGAAAAGCGACTCGCCTGTCTACGTGAAAAGTGTTGTCGTGATCGGAATTGTTGCAAGCGTCATTCGTCAATATTGACTCTGCAATCGGGGCTGTACGGGTCCGTGCCTCGCAGCAGCCTTTTTCGCAAACAGTGCTCTGATTCCTGCCAGTCGCCTACGAAGTTTCAGGTGAAATCTATGGAAGCCAGGAAACCACAATCACACGCAGATTTCTTTGACGGAATGTTCGAGTCGCCTGATGACAATAAGGCCATGCCTCACCTCACCAGTCCAGAGCGAGCATCAGGCAGTTGAGGCCGCTGCCGATTCCCAGGAATCCGACGCGGTCTCCCTTGTTGAGGAAACCTCGTTCGTCGGCGATGGCGGCGGTCATCGGGAGCGAGACGGTGCCGATATTTCCGAGATACGGATAGGTACAGAAGTCTTTGTCAGGCGAGATACCCAGCGCATTAAGTACCTGTTCACGATGCCCTTTGCCGACCTGATGGCAGATCACTTTGTCGATTTGATCGGATGAGAAACCGATTTTTGTGAGGAATGATCGCCATGTATTCAAGCCCAGATCGACACCGTGTTTAAGAACGCTGATCGAATCG
>JANXOO010001205.1 GCA_025353525.1 Schlesneria sp.
ACGGCACCATCTGATACGAGATATGTTAATGCTCCCGAGGCATTCGTCACGACGACCGGTGGCGTGTTGACGGGGATCACTGAAATATCCTGCGTCACGACATTGCTGGTCGCCAACCCGTCGCTGATGATGAAGCTCACCGTTCGTGCGCCCGACCCCGGATTCGGACTACTGCTGGAGAACGTAATCAACTGCAGTGCCGTCTGGTAGTTCGCCTGCGTATCAACACCGTTTAACGTCAACGTTCCCGTGACCAAATCCCACGAACCCAGAATCGTCGCTGTATTCGCGAACGACAACAAATCAGTGCCGGGTTCGTAATTTCCGGTGATCTTGACGCTCGCGCTGTTCATGTTCGGGCTGTCTGAATCCGAAACCGCCAGGGTCGCGGCGACAGTCACTGGTGAACTTCCTTCCACAAATGTCACCGGGATCGAGCCCGAATTGGACAACGATGGAGGTGCATTTGTCGTGACAATTGCCACATCGCGGGTGACCGTGTTGCTGGCAAGTTTTGTGTCGTCGGTCACGGTGAAGCTGACCGTTCGATTCGAAGTATCGGGTACGGCGAATTTGTTAGTATAGACGACCGATCGCAACGCATTAAGGTAGTTCGCCTTCGGAGCAGTGCTGGACAGCGTCAGGACGCCGGTACCGGCATTCCAGGACATCGTCAGTTTGTCGGCCGTCAGAACCGCTGCCGGAATCGACAACAAATCCTGGCCCTGAATATAACCCGCCGTGATCGCCACGGTAGCGCCCGTCAGATTCAGGCTGTCGTAATCAGTGACCGCCAGCGTCGTCGTAATCGGCGTCGACGGAGTCAACGGGTCGTTCGCCTTGAACACGTGCGGTGCGACTTCGATATTGGAAAGCACAGGTGCATTGTGAATGGTCGTCAGGTTGATCGAACGACTGACCGAATTGCTAATCGCATTCTGATCGTCAGTCACAGTATAGGTGACCGTTCGGATCGGAGTGACCGCCGGATCGTTCTGATTGGCGAATGCCACCGATTGCAAGGCCGCCTGGTAGTTGGCAACCGAATCGGCTCCCGAGAGCGTCAACGTTCCCGACGTTGGATTCCAGCTTCCAGTGATCGTTCCAGTGTCCAGGAACAACAGCGTGTCCACACTGGACTGGTTGTTGTAGTTCAGCGTGATCTGAACGGTTGCCCCGGTCAAGGTGCCGCTATCCGGATCCGAAACAATCAAATTCGGACTTACGGTGACAGCAGTCGTTCCTTCGGTGTAGGCCAATGAACCGGCGTCCCCGGCTTTCAGAACGGGCGGCTCGTTATTGTGAATGATCGCGATATCGCGAGTGACCGTATTACTGCCCAGCTTGATGTTCGTCGGACCACCGTCATCGGTCACGGTAAACGCGATCGTCCGGGTCGAAGTGTTCGGATTACTGCTGGTGTTGCGGTACTTGATCGACTGAAGTGCCCGGGTGTAATTCGCGACCGAATCCGTACCCGTCAACGTCAATGTCCCCGTTGCCGCAACCCACGTCCCCTTGATGAGAGGAGTTCCCGGGCTGCTGAAGAGCAATTGATCCTGACCGAACTGATATGTCCCCGCTGCGAACTGGATTATCGCAGACGACATATTTGCGCTGTCGGCGTCAGACAACTGAATCGATTGCGTTATTCCGGTTGCTACGAAGATCGTGACGTCGGGCCCTGGATTCTGGGTGTATTGCAACGGGGCCGTTTCGATGCCCGAAAGCACCGGTGCATTGTTTAACGGTGTCACCGAGAGATTGCGGACCAGCGTATTGCTGTTCAATCCCGTATCATCGGTCACCGTCAATGAGACCTGACGCAAATCAGTGGCTGGAGTCAGACTCGAGTCACTGAACGTCACCGACCGCAGTGCGACTTGATAATTCGCCACGGTGTCCAGCCCCGACAGCGTCAACGTTCCCGATGACGTATCGAAGAAACCGGTAATGTTCGAAAAA
Organism: Schlesneria sp.; assembly: GCA_025353525.1. Classification (GTDB taxonomy): domain Bacteria; phylum Planctomycetota; class Planctomycetia; order Planctomycetales; family Planctomycetaceae; genus Schlesneria. The sequence goes on from JANXOO010001205.1 coordinate 1,966, forward strand.
CTGGTGAACTGCAGAGAGTCCTGGTCACTGTGGTAGTGATTTGAAATCTGGATCGTCGCACCACTTAAGTTCAGGCTGTTGACATCGTTGGCGATGATCGAGCTGGTCAGAATGACTGGTGATGAATTCTCGACAAAGTTGACGGTCGATTTCTCGATTGCCGACAACACCGGAGCGACAGGCACAGCAACAACGTCGACCTCACAGGTGATGACATTGCTCGACGAATTCAATAATGAACCGTCGTCGATCTGGAACGTGACAGTTCGTTGCGTGGTTGCCGGGTTACCGCTGGTATTCGAATACGTCACGGCTTGCAAGGCCCGTTGCCATTGCGCTAACGTTGCTGTTGCACCCGCTGACCCCAGTGTCATCGTACCGTTCGAGTTGGACTGCATCTGGATATTCCCCATCGTGGCGGGGATGTTTTTGAATCCGAGGACATCTTCGCCTAAGACGAAATTCGTAATCGTGATCGTCGCGAACAATTCTGTCGTATTATCGACATCGCTGACGTTAATGATCGGATCGATTGCGACCGGACTCTTGCCCTGAGTGAACGACGCAATGTTGGAATTCGCGAGGACCGGTGCGTTGTTGACACCGACGACACTGATGAGACTTACGAGCGGTGCGCTGTTGAGCGTTCCGTCGTTGATGACGTACGAAACCTGACGCGTGGTGGTGGTCGGGTTAACGCTGCCATTGAAGTACGTCACCGAAGAGAGTGCTGATTGCCATTCGACGAGTGTCGCCGAGGCACCATTGGACGTAAGGATCAGTTGGCCGTTGGCGTTTGTCTGGATGCCGATGTTCCCCATCGTCGCTCCGTCATTCACGAATCCTAATTCATCCTGAACGCCTGCATAATTGACGATTTTGACCGTCGCACTGGCAGCCGTGTTGTTGTCGACATCGGTCACAGCGATCAGCCCGTCGATGGGGCTTGCCAAATCACCTTCGGTAAACGTGATGTTTCCGGCGATCGACAGGACCGCCGCATTGTCAACGGTGGTAATCGAGATGGAAGTCGTAAACGGGGCACTGAGATTATTCGAGGACAAGCCATCGTCCACGACATAGCTGACCGTTCGCGGTGACAGCGTCGGGTCCTGGCTGGTATTCGTGTACGTCACTGCTCGAAGTGCCGCCTGCCACTGCGTCTGCGTCGCCTTGGCACCCGTCGAAATCAATTGGATGACGCCGTTCTGATTGCTGGCGAGCGAGATATTTCCGGTGCCTGTCGTCGGAGCCCATGCAATGATGTCCTCACCAGGAACGTATCCGGCCAATGTAATGATAGCGCTCGCTAACGTCGGGCTACCAATATCGTACACGGAAACAAGCGGGTTAATCGATTTCGCTCCGGTCCCCTCCTTATAAATGAGATTTGAAAGGGACGAATAGACGAGCGGCGGGCCAAAGATCTGAATGTCGCGTGTGACCGCAGCACTTGTCAGAGGAGCGGGCGATGTTGCACCATCATCGGTGATCGTGAAGCTGACGGTCCGTTTCAATGGGCTCGGTGTCGGAGATTTGTCAAAGTACGTGACGGCATTCAGAGCCGTCTGGTAGTCGGCCAACGAAACAGCTACGTTTGGGGTAACGCTGCTCAACGTCAACGTCCCCGTCGCAGCCGTCCATACCCCCTTGATTTTTGGCGTATTGACGTTCGAGTAAAGCAAAGTGTCTTCGGCCTGCTGGTAGTTGCCGGAAATCTGAATGACGGCTTTGGTCGCGTTGATGCTGTCAGGAGAATTCGCGACGATTGTTGCGGACACTTGTACCGGCAACCCGAGCGAGTAGTTGTAGTTGAGGGCCGATGTTTCGATCCCGGTCAGCGTTGGAGGTTCTGCAACGCTTTTCAGATTGATCGTCAAGGTCGCAGTATCTCCGGCAGCCGGGGTCTGGCTGTCGACAACCAGGATTTGCAGCGCAAATGTCGGGTTCGTCTCGAAATCGAGTGCCGCCGAATTGTTCACCGTGATCTTGCCAGTTGTCGCACCGATCGCAAAGGCATTATCAGTATTGCCGCCGACGATTGAGTAAATCAGCGAACCGGAGTCACCCGTTACTGTCAGAGTGGGCAGGACGGTCGCCTTGTTCGGAAGAAGTTCGTTGATCGTGAACGGAGCAACCGGAGTAATCTTTGGTCGGTCAGCCAGTTGAGTGAGGTTGATCGTCACCACCGCCGCAGCCGATAGCGATGGAGTGCCGTTGTCGGTGACCTGGATTTTCAGATTGAAGACGGGGGTTGTGGCAAAGTCAACTAAATGCGGATCGTTGACGGTGATGATTCCTGTCACGGAGTCAATTGAAAACGCATTTTTAGTATTGCCATTGACAATCGTGTATGTCAGCGATTGGCCGACATCTTCGTCCGACGCCGTGACCTGATTCACGACAGTACCGGCAAGACTGTGCTCTGGAACATTGAATACTTGCGCGTTGATGACCGGGCGATCATTTCTGTTCAGCAGACTGATCGTCATTGTCGCTTGCGCGGATGTCGGCGGAATCCCGCCATCGGTGACCTGCACCAGCAGGCTGAAAACAGGGTGCGTTTCAAAATTCAGAAGATTCGGATCGGCGATTGTAATGTTTCCAGTCGCGTTATCGATGGCAAACGTCCCGCCGTCGTTCCCCGCAAGGATTTGAAAGACGCGGCCGACCTGCGGAATCGGATTCGGGTAGTCCTTGTCAGTTGTCAGGATCGTACCAACGAGCGTCCCTGCGGGTGAGTTCTCAGCCACAGTAAACAACGGCTGATCCAGCATCGCGATTTGATGGTTGATATGCGATAGCGACACAACAAAGTGACCAATGCCGGACAGCGGCGGAATGCCGTTGTCTGTCACCCTGATCGTCAGATCGAAAGATGCCGGAAGCTCAAGCCTGGTATTATTCAGGACGAGCAATTTACCCGTCGATTGATCGATCGTAAACGTATTGTCAGGAGTCGTCGTCGTTGAAACTCCGTTGACAGCAATAATCTGGTACTTGACGACGGAATCGGAATCGCCGTTATTGTTTGTGACAATCTGACCAACCAAAGTTCCATTGGGAGCCTCTTCAGGAATCGTGGCAGAGCCGGGTACCACGGATGGAGCAATCGTATTGACTTTCGTCAACTGGATATCGATCGTTCCGCTTCCGGACGTGGTCAGGTCGCCACGATCAATGGCCGTGACCGTCAGCTTGAACGACGCCTGATTCAGATAGTTCAGAACGTTGCCGTTGGGCACACCCGGGTTCTGATTGTTGACAGTGATCGTCCCCGTATCCTTGTCGATCGAAAAGATATTCGAGTAAGTCACATTGTTGAACATCACGCTGTTGCCGCTCGTGATTGAAAACGCAAGCTTGCCCAAGCCGTTGGGCTTCAGAAGATCGGGATCGGTTGCCACGACAACCCCTACGAAAGTGCCGTTAATGGATGCTTCAGGAACCGTGAAGTTCTGGTCATCAATACGAGTCGGTTCGTTGACATCGTTGAGGTTGACGTGAAGGGTCGCGACTGTCGTTTGCGGATTGACGGAAACCGGATCACCGAACTGCGCTGCAAACAGGTTTTGATCGGTGACTTGAATCTGAAGGTTGTATTGCTTCTTCGCCTCAAAATTCAAAAACGGATGTTTGATCGTGACCAGCCCCGTGTTGGAATCAATCGAGAACAGATGGTCGGTGATCATCTGTTGTGTTGCCGGATCGAAAAACGTGGCCAAGTCATCGGATCCGGTTAAGGCAAAGCTGTGAGTCTGCTGAGGTTCAAACGGGTCCATTCCCTGTCTAGGCTGGACGACATTGTTTTGAACGACGTAGTTCCTGCCCCCGTTCACGGGGTCAAGTGTTTGATCGATCAGATCAAAGAACCCGACGGATGCTCCGATTGCACTGTTTTCGTTCACAAACAAATTCTTGGTCGCCTTCGAGACATCAGGCGCCACTTCGCTGACATCGCGCAAACGGATGTAGACCCAACTGTCCGTGATATCGGTAGTCGTGGCCTGGCTGCTATCCTGATCGGTCATCGAAAAGACGGGAGGGAACGACGTTGATTCCGTCGCACGAACCCGCACTCGCAATACCACGTCGTTGTATCCACCAAGTCCGCCTTCACCCAGGTCTCCGTGACCGACATCTTTGATGCGGCGTGCTTCATAATCGAGGAATTGCGGGTCAGTCACGCGAATCTGACCCGTAAACGGATCGAGCGTGAACGCGGGCGTTCCCTGCGAGAATCCCGGGACGGTCCCCTGGAACGTATAGCTTAACGTGTTCTTTTCCTGATCAATCGCTGTGACGGCGCCAACAAGGGTTCCAACAGCGCTGTTCTCGTTGATCTGGAAAACGTTGACGGTGTCCGGAATGATCGAGTCGGTCGACGCATCGAAGTAGTTGTAGGTGTAACCACCTCCCAAATTCGGGTTCGGTGAATACTGAGGAATGACGGGGACGTTGTCGGTTCCGATCAGCGTGATTGTCACGGTTTGGACAGCCGTTGTATTAACATTCGCGCCAGCAAAGAATTGCCCCGTCACATCGACGGTCAGTGCTACACCCGGGGTAATGATGAAATCACCAGGATCGTTGATTGCCAAAAAGCTTCGGCCACCGGAGTTGATGATCTTGAACGCCGGAACCCCGTTCATGTCGATATCGGGATTGTTCCCTGCAATCACGAAACTCGTCGGGATCTCGACATCCGTTCCGGTCACGTCAAGCGACAGCGGTGCAACCAATGTGTTGACCGGTTTGGCGTCTTGACCATAGGGAAAAATCTGTGCTTCTTCACCGAAAGGGTTAAAGCCGACATGCACCGCCGTCAGCAATTGACGCGTTTCCAACATTTCCACGACTCGTGGTGTCACGGAATCCAGGCTTCTTCGCTTGCGTGCGTGGGTTCGCGCGCGGGCCGTCAGTCGATTCAGAACAGAAGCCAACCACGAGTGTAAAATCATAAGGATTACCTTTATTCGCCGAGCAGTGCGGAGGATCTGATTTTTGACGACCGCGACTTCAAACCCGTTTGAACGACGCAGTGACCGCTCCAGCAGTCGATATCAATTTCGTCGGGAGTCCCGCCCCAACGTATGTCACCTGAGGAAATGCCACGAACAAACTCGTGCATCTCCGGATGTCAAATTTTTTTCACGTGAAAAAAGATTAAACACGTTCACCGACCGCTGGCAAGCGCGATTTCGCGAATTTTACCAGCATGATGGAATTTGTGTCCTGGATAGGCAGTATAACCGTTTGGCCAGTAGAAACGCGCATTCCTGTCCGGATTGTCAGCGAGTGTTTCTTGCAATCCTGTTATGGCAGCAAATCTGCTTGTATGTACGTTAGAACTTGTATCCGAACGTAACAGCGTCGCCATGAAGCGTGGTGAAGTGCAACAGGACGAGAACCATCAGTCCGCAGGATGACGAACTCGATTTGGCCGGTCGTCCTGGAAAGCCTGCCTGTCAAAGGCGAAGCTTAAGTCACATCGGAGCGCCATGTGGGTGCGGAGTGTCCCAAAACGCTTCGCGACGGTAAGCCGCAAAGATGAAAGCAACCCGGCGCAGCCGTCCGCCACACCTTTTTTCGAGTCTCGATGGCTGGTTGCGGATGCGTTTAAGAAGCATCCTCCGACGACGTGTCCATGAGCACGGTTGCGGACGCGGCATCGATTGTCAACTCTCGCAAAATCGCGACTTCTTCAAACTCGGGCGGTGCAGTCTGGTCACCGTCCGCGCCGAGGTCGTTGAATCCTCTCAGAGGCAAAACCATCAACTGAAGAGCCGGATGCGGGAAATCCGCAGGTCCGGTTCGGAAAGAGGGGGGATCGAAACCAATCGGTCCTTCCTTCCCCTGTCTTTTTGAGAAAACGCAACTCGCTGGCCATTTCACCCGCCACCAAATTGATCCCGGGCTCATGGCAACTCAAGCCAAAGATCCTGACCGTCAACCGAGACGGTATATGCAGGATGTCGCAATAGCGGGTTCAGGCAATGACGGCCTGTGGCGATATCAAATTGCCATCCGTGCCACGGACACGTCACAACATTTCCCTGGATCGAACCTCGTGCGAGTGGCCCTCCGGCGTGCGGGCAGATTCCGTCCAGGGCGAAAAATTGACCGTCCGCGTTGAAGACAGCGACGAGTTTTTCGTCGACGACAAATTCGCGACCTTCGCCCATCGGAATATCGGCAACAGCGGCAACTCGATGTCGTTTCATATTTGGCGTCCAATGGTTTATGCAAACGCCTTCTCAAGTGCTGCCTTCGTTTTCTCGTACCCCGTTTTCGCGACTTCAAAAGCGTCCTGCTTCCAGTAGTCGCGATTGAAGAGTTCCAGCGAAACCGCTCCGCGATACCCGTTGTCGCGCAGCGTGCGAAAGATTTTGCCGAGCGGGGCGATTCCGTCGCCGGGATAGACCCGATGCGAATCGTTGATGTCGTTGCGGGCGGGTTCGCCGGGGTAATCGTTCACGTGAAAATGGTGCATTCGCGAACCCGCAAACATCGCCAGTCCTTCGAAGTCGGATCCTCCCTTGAAAATGTGGTAAACGTCGAGCAGAAAACAGGCAGAGGGGTGCGCTGCTTCGATTCCGACAAAAGCAACTTCACCCATCCGCGCCAGTGTTTTTGAAAAGCCCCACAGCTCCAGCTGAGGCAGGATTCCTTCGCGCTGCCCGAGTTCGCACAAGGCACGGTATCGCGCCGACAGTTCGATCGGATCGAGACCGGACTTGTCGACCACGCCGACCGGCGGTGCGGCGATTCGAGTCCCTCCGATTTCGCGGACAAGATTCATGAATCGCTTCGCCTCTTCCAGTCCTCGCTGTCGTTCTCCAGCGTCTTCTGCGAGGAACGCGGCGAATCCGATGGCACTTTCAACAACCAGTCCGGCATCAGCAATCCGTTTGCGCAAATCCGAAAGCGCCCCCCCTTTTTTGACATAGTCGTCGATTTCGCCAACCCAGGGCTCGAACCCGGTGTAGCCCGCTTTGGAGGCGACTTCGACTTCACCGACAATATCGATCTTCTTGCCCTTGTACTGGCATTCACGCACAGTGCTGGTATTCAGGCAAATGCGAAACGGTGTTCCCGAATCCGCTGCCGCTGCGGCGGCAGATTGCTCGGTCACCAGCGAGGTGGCTGCGATCGTCGCCGCCGTGGCCCCGAAGAAGCTGCGGCGAGAAAGTGGGATCGACATGAAATACGCTTTCGTAATGAATTTTCTGGTTCAAAAAGCCTCGTCCAACTCTATACTGCTCGCGGTCCGGATTGAGGCTTCGTTTTTGAGTCCGCTTCCGCGTTCGAAGCGGACTGCGGCAGTTTCCAGGTGTCGCTGGATTTCTCAATCCCCTCAAACCAGACCGTGCGTGGTATAAAATCCCCGTCGCACAGTTTACTTCCCCGGATGCAAAGTGGAAACTGCCCGGCACGTGATGATGTCGCATCGTTAAGGCGACGGGCAGGAAAGAAAGGACTGAAGAATGGGGACAGGCACCAGGAAGACCTGGAGCCAGTCCCCATTCTTCAGTCCTGCCGCAAAAAGTTCCGTTGTCCCTGAAGAGTCCATGCGTCATGAGCCATTCATGCTGAAATT
>JANXOO010000180.1 GCA_025353525.1 Schlesneria sp.
GATCGGGTATGGGCAAGTCGGCCTGATGCAGGCCGCTCGCGATTTTGATTCGAATCAGGGGACAAAATTTTCGACGTTTGCGTACTATCGGATCCGCGGGTCGATTTATGACGGTATCAACAAGCTGTTATGGAATCGATCCGCTCGAACACCCGAATACAAATTCGACCAGATCGCCGATTCGATCGTGCAGTCGAATTCCGATCGTTCTGCGGCAACACAAAGTCTCGCGCAGGAAGCTGCCTGGTTGCATCGGACGACTGGTGCCCTCGCAATGTCGTACCTGGCCTCGTCAGATTCCAGCGAATTCACTGCGGATGTCGAGGACAAATCAGTACGAGCGCCGTGGTCCGAACTGGTCGATCGGGAAACTCAACTTCAACTGAAAGAGGCGATCAATCGGCTTCCTGCTGATTCGGCCGCACTGATCCGTGCAGTCTATTATGAAAATTGTACGTTACAGGAAGCGGCGGATCGATTGAAAATCAGCAAGAGCTGGGCGAGTCGCGTCCATGCGAAAGCCCTCGATCAAATGGCGCGTCACATGAAACAGGCCAATTTCGGCGACGCGTCAGGGGAAGATGACGGATAGACAGACGTTGGTCGGTGAAAGGGGGGCATCAAACGTCGGGTGGAACCGGACCACTTTTAAGACTGATGAACGAGTCGAAAAAATGACTTGACTTCGCAGTCCATTGAATTGTGATACAACGCTTCGGTATGATTTTACGGCGCATCTGGTGAACGCTGTTTCGCGATTCTGAATCTGATTATACGAGTGCAATGACACCGCACGCGGGAGCATCATGTCGACGCCCGATTCCCTGCTGGATTTCAATCAGTTGCTGACGCCAATCGCTGGCGATAATCCTTGCGGTGAAAGTCTGAGATGGGATACGAAATGGGACGAACTCAGCCAGTTGCGCAAGTCGCGCAAAGATCCGCTGGACTCTAGCGGTGACAAAGAACCGGAATGGGATCGGCTGGTCACGCTGGCGACAGATCTGCTTGAAACGCGGACCAAGGATTTGCTCATTGCAGGCTGGTTGACCGAAGCTCTTGTAAAAACACAGGGGTTTGCCGGGTTGCGCGACGGACTGAAGCTGGTGCAAGGACTGGTCGAGCGTTTTTGGGAAGGGCTGCATCCACTTCCCGACGAGCAGGATTTTACGAATCGCGCGGCACCGTTGATCTGGCTGGCACAATCGGACGGCGGAGCTCGAATGTCCGCAATGGTGCGCGAGATTCCACTGATGGCGCGGCCGGATGGTCCGACGTTGCACTGGAATTTCTGGCATCTCAGACGGGCAGCTCCCCAGGGAACGGGTGAAAAGGAAGATGCATTCAAGCGGCGGAGCGCCGAGGCCGAACAATTCCGGCAAACATTCGATTCCGCAGTTGAAACAGCAACGCTGAAGTCATTCCAGGTGCTTTTGGCCGATCTGGATGCATGCCTCGTTGAGACGCAAAAACTGGCCACATTGCTCGATTCGCGTTTGCCGACCGAACTTTCCCCCGATTGGGGCAAGCTGCGCGAAGAGATCGGGGGTATCCGCGTCTTCATCTACGGCGTACTGAAACGTCGGGGCGGACTTCCGGCGGGACCTGTGACCGAGGCTGCGACATCCGGGGAGCAATCCGTGGAAACAAACCAGGAAAAGGAGAATGGACAGGGTCAGCACCGCGGGCCAATACGCACGCGAGCGGGCGCGATGTCCCAACTGGAAGAGGCCGCAAAGTTTTTCAGCGAAACCGAGCCGCACAGCCCTGTGGCCTATCTGGTTCGACGCGCTATCCGTTGGGCGAGTATGCCATTTGAAGATGTCCTCGCAGAACTCGTGAAAGACGATAAACTCGTCAAACAAATCTCCGAAACGCTCGGGATCGTGTCCGCCCCGTCGAAGTGAACCAATGTGACGCATCGTTTTGAATAACCTTTAGTGGAGTACCATCATGGCCAAGGAAAGTTTGCAGAAGAAGCTTGATCGCGTTCGCCCGCCGCGGGTGCAAATCCGCTACGAAGTTTACGTAGGAGACGCGATGGAGCTGAAAGAATTGCCGTTCGTCGTTGGCGTCATGGGAGACTTTTCCGGCAAACCCGATGCAAACAAACCATTGCCGGCACTCAAGGACCGCAAGTTCATCAATATTGATCGCGACAGCTTCAATGCGGTGCTCGCGTCCAAAGACATGGCGCCCCGATTAGCATTCTCCGTCAACGATACTGTGACAGGTCAACCCGATCAGCAGTTGAATGTGGAACTCAAGTTCAAGGAAATGGACGATTTCAGTCCGGAAAAGGTCGCACGACAAATTCCGGCCCTGAAAGCATTGCTCGAACAGCGCGAAGCCTTGAAGAACCTGTCGTCACGGCTGGAAGGCAACGACAAGCTGGACGAACTCTTGCAAAAAGTTCTGTCCAACAGTGATCTGCGAAGTTCGCTGGAAAAAGAACTGGGAACAAATCCCCCCCCGACCCCGTGAACGATGTGAGTTGAAACAAGAACCAATCAGAACCCCGTTCACGCGGGGCAAACATTCAAGAGAGGTGTGACATGGCGAACGCAGAACAAGCAGCATCAGCGGCATCGGCGCAGACGACAGAAACTGAAGGATTGCTCGACAAGATCCTGGACATCGGGATTCGTCCCGCAGACGCAGATGAAAAAAGCCAGGCGGTCCAACTGATCGAGACCTTCGTAAAAACCCAGGTTCAGCCGGGCATGATCGTATCGAAGGACGCCCAGCGCAGTATCAACGCGTGGATGGCGGTGATCGACCAGAAGATTTCCGAACAGCTTAATCATGTCATGCACCACGAGGACTTCCAGAAGCTCGAAGGAAGCTGGCGCGGGCTGCACTATCTGGTCCATCAGTCTGAAACCGGCCTTGATCTCAAAATCAAGGTTTTGAACGTTTCCAAGAAGGATTTGCTCAAGGACCTGGAACAGGCGGCGGAATTCGACCAAAGTGCTCTGTTCAAGAAAGTCTACGGCGAAGAATACGATGTCTTCGGCGGACACCCGTTCGGATGCCTGATCGGCGACTATGAATTCGGTCGACATCCGCAGGATATTTCGCTGCTTGACCGAGTTGCCGAAGTCGCAGCGGCCGCACATGCGCCGTTTCTTTCGGCTGCCGCACCACAAATGTTTGGTATCGAAAGCTTTACCGAAATCGGCAAAGCACGTGATTTGGCGAAGGTTTTTGACAACGTCCAGTACGCCAAATGGAAGTCATTTCGCGAATCGGACGATTCACGCTACGTCGGCCTGACGATGCCGCACACGCTGATGCGGCTGCCCTACGGGAAAGAGACCGTTCCCGTCGAAGCGTTCAATTTTGAAGAAGATGTCGACGGTCGTGATCACAAGAAATACTTATGGGGCAACGCGGCCTATGCGCTGGGGACGCGGATCACCGAATCGTTCGCGAAGTACGGATGGTTGGCAACGATTCGCGGGGTTGAAGGGGGCGGGTTGGTTCAGGGGCTTCCGGTCCATACGTTCGAGACCGACGACGGCGACGTTGCCATGAAGTGTCCTGTCGAAGTCGCAATCGGCGACCGACGCGAGAAAGAGCTTAGCGATCTGGGCTTTATCCCGCTGCTCCACTGCAAGAATACCGATTACGCGGCATTCTTCGGGACACAGTCATGCCAAAAGGCCAAAAAATACGATACGCCGGAAGCGAACGCCAACGCCCGGCTGTCGA